>JBMCMJ010000160.1:0-6203 GCA_048615135.1 Pseudomonadota bacterium | reverse complement strand
CCCTGTCTTGTTCTGCTTGTTCTGCTTGTTCTGCTTGTTCTGCCCGACGACCGAATCCATCGAATGCGTCGCTCCACTAGAAGGTACGGCCGCGACTGGACGCCCCGCCATCGACGGTGACCACCGTGCCGCTGGTGTAGGCCGATTGCGGGCTCGCGAGGAACGCGATCAGCGCCGCGATCTCCTCCGGGTGGCCGGCCCGGCCGAAGGGCAGCGGGGCGACCAGTTCCTCCCAGCGTTCGGCGTCCCCGAGGCGGGCCTGTGCACGCTGGCGCATCAGGCCGACCAGCCGGTCGGTCGAGACCGGCCCCGGACTGACGCCGACCACGCGGATGACGTCCGCCTCGCTGGCGGAGCCCAGCGACTTGGTCAGCGCCACGAGCGCGGCATTGCCGGACGCCCCGCAGATATAGCCGGGATCGAGCACGTCGGCGGCGTTGCCGATGACGTTGACGATCACCCCGCCCTGCCGTGACCGCATCGCCCGATAGAACGCGCGGCACATCGCGATGTAGCCGAAGACCTTGAGATCCCAGGCGTTGCGCCAGGTCGCGTCGTCGATGTCGAGCAGGCTGCCGCCCGGAATGGCGCCCGCGTTGTTCACCAGGACGTCGACATCGGCATAGGTCGCGGCCAAGCGTTCGGCCACCGTCGGATCGGCGAGGTCGGCCGCCTCGACCGCCACCTCGGTGGCGTCTGCGAGCGACGCGCGGGCCGCCTCCAGCCCGTCGGCGCTGCGGGCGACGAGCACCAGCCGACACCCCTCGCCGGCCAACACCCTTGCCGTCGCGAGGCCGATGCCCCGCGAGCCGCCGGTGATCAACACCCGCTTGCCGTCCAGCCCGAGCCGCATCGGTGTTCCCCTCCACGTCTGCCCGCCTTGGCATCGTTCTTGATCGCGACGATGGGGAGACGAGGCAATGGCCGGCCGTGCGCTATCAGCTATCGCGAAACGGCATGAATTGTGCGACCGTACGACTCGCCTAGGACAGCCTGACCAGCGTGGGTGCATGGACCTCAAGCAGCTCCACTACTTCGTGTGCATCGTCGACGCCGGCAGCTTCACGCGCGCTGCCGATCGGCTGGCGGTGGCGCAGCCGGCGCTGAGCCGCCAGGTCCGCGACCTCGAAGAGGAACTCGGCGTTCTCCTGCTGCACCGCAACGGTCGCGGCGTCGTGCCGACCGACGCGGGCCGCCAGCTCAGCGAGCGGGCAAGGCGGGTTCTCGCCGACGTGGAGCAGATCAAGCTCGACATGCGGTCGACCGCCACCGACGTCGCGGGTACGGTGGTGGTGAGCGCGCCGGCGTCCGTGTCGCGCGCGCTCGGCCTCGACCTCATCGCCGCCGTGCGCGCGGCCCATCCCGAGGTGGAGGTGCATCTGGTCGACGGCCTCAGCGCCTTCGTGCTGGAGTGGCTGTGCAACGGCCGGAGCGACCTCGCCGTGCTCTACGAAGAGCAGGCCCGGTCGATGGCCGGCATCGAGCCCTTGATCGAGGAGCATATCCGCCTGATCGTGCCGGCCGCGTGGGACTTCGCCGCCGCGGGCTCGCCGGTTCGGCTGCGCGACGTCATGGAGTTGCCCTTCGCCTTCGTCGGCAAGACGCACACGCTGCGCCAACTGGTCGACGAGGCGGCGCAGCGCGAGGGCCTACAGCTGCCCTGTGCTTGGCAGGTCGACTCGTTCGGCGCCATCCGCGACCTCCTGGTTGCCGGCAAGGCGGCGACGTTCCAGCCGGGTTCGGCGTTTCGCCACGAGTTGGGGGAGGGTACGCTCCGGGCCCACCCCGTGATCGACCCGCCGATCGTGCGCCGGCTGGTGCTGGCCACGTCCGCCGTCCGCCCCGCATCGCCCGCGACCCATGCCGTGGCCGAAATCCTGCACCGGGAACTCGACCGCATCGTCCGTGAGGCCGATGCGGTGGCCACGCCGCCGCGGGCGATGCCGTGCATGCATAACCGTTAGATGCGGAATCGGCATTGCTGCGGCATCTCCCTTGCATAGTACTGGCCGAAAGTCACGTATCGGTAACCGAGGGGAGAGACCGATGAGGGGGCGTCGTACGCTTTTGGCCGCAGCGGCCGCATTGACCATGATCGGCGCGAGCGCCGTCCCGGTGTTTGCACAAACGCCGGTGGAGATCCGGTTCAGCTACGAGACGCCGCCCGGGCACATCAAGAGCAAGACCATCGAGCTGTTCGAGCAGCTCCTCGAGGAGAAGTCGGGCGGCTACTACGACGTCGTGCTCTATCCGGCCGCCCAGCTCGTCGGCCCGTCGGAAGAGGTGGCGGCGACGGCACGCGGCCAGATCGAGATGTCGGCGCCCTATTTCAGCTATCTCGGCTCGATCGAGCCCTTGATGAACTTCTACCAGGCGCCCTTGGTGTTCGACAGCTACGAGGATCTGTGGACCTTCCTCGCCACCGACGAGGCGGCCGATCTCGCGGCCAGGCTCGAGCGGCGCGGCCTGCAGCACCTCGAGTACTGGTTCGAGGCGCCGTCGCGGCTGTGGACCCAGGAACCGGTGCGCTCGGTGGCCGACCTCGAGGGGCAGAAGATCCGCGTCGTGCCGTCAGAGATCCTGCAGGACGCGGTGACCGCCATGGGCGCCACGCCGACGGCGATCCCCGGCCCCGAACTCTATCTCGCCCTGCAGCAGGGCGTGGCCGACGGTGCCTTCACCGCCCCGACCTACGGCCTGACCTTCAAGTTTTTCGAGGTCAGCAACGCCATCACCAACCTCGACCTGTTCTACGGCGGCTACTTCCTGATGGTGAACAAGTCGTGGTTCGACCAGCAGCCCGAGGAGCGCCAAGCGCAGATCCTCGAGGCGGCGGAGGAGGCCCGTGCCTTCAACGAGACCGAGGTGAAGAAGGACCTCGCCATGGTCGACGACGCGCTCGCCGCCGAGGGCATGACCGTGGTGCAGATGACGCCCGAGTTGCTCGCCGAGTTCCGCCAGACGCTCGAGCCGTTCTACGCCGATCTCGACGCCGAACTCCGCGCCCTGATCGAATTCGCCCAGCAGTAACCCCGACCCCGCGGCGGCGCCGATCGAGGCGCCGCCGCGCTGCGGGAGCCGCACCATGATCCGCGCCATTCATCTGGTCCTCGCGGTGCTCACCGTCACCGCGTTCCTGGCAGCGATGCTGATCACCTTCGGCATCACCATGACGCGCTACCTGATCGGCTTCTCCGACCCGACCGCGGAGTACCTGTCGCGCTACCTGGTCATCGCCGGCGCGTTTCTGGGCTTTCCCGTGGCCACGCTGAGCGGGATCAACATCCGCTTCGACCTGCTCGACTTCATGGCGCCGCCCCGGATCGCCGATGCGATCGTGCGGATCGGTGCGGTCCTGGCGATGCTCGCCTGTGCCGTCTTCACCTATGCCGGCTGGCTGTTTCTCGACGATTCGCTGCTGTTCGGCGAGATCATGCCGACCGGTTTTCCGATGCCGCTCTGGATCGCCCATTCCGTGGTGATGATCGGCATGGGGCTCGCCACCTTCGCCTTCCTCGTGGTCGCGATTCGCGGCCCGCTCCACGACCACGCCGACGTGACGGGCGAGCGTCCACCGCGCTCCGCCTGACGCCGGCCCGACCGAAAGCTCGATCCTTGGGCGCACTCCTCGGCACTTCCGCCGCTCTCTTCGTCTTCGGCGTCCCGATCGCGCTGGCCATGGCCGCAGGCGGTCTGGCGCTGCTCTTCGTCCGCGGCGACCTGCTCCTGATCGGCCCCGCGACCATGTTCGCCGGGCTCGACAAGACGCCGATCATGGCCATCCCGTTCTTCATCCTGGCCGCGGAAATCCTGAGCCGTGGCGGTCAGGTGGCGAAGCTGGTCGCCGCCATCGACGGCCTCGTCGGCCACGTCCGGGGCGGGCTCGCCATCGTCGCCGTGATCGCCACCATGATCTTCTCGGCGGTCAGCGGCTCCTCCATCGCCACCGCCGCCGCCATCGGCCTCACCATCATCCCGCAGATGATCGAACGCGGCTATCCGCAGCGCTTCGCCGTCGGGCTGATCGCCGCGGCGGGCGGGCTCGGCATCCTGATCCCGCCGTCGATCCCGATGATCATCTACGGCACGGTCACCGGCGCCTCGGTTGGCCAGCTGTTCCAGGCCGGCATGGTGCCGGGCCTGCTGCTCGGCGGCAGCCTCTGCGCCGTCGCCGTCTTCTATGCCCGCCGCGCCGGCATCGGCGGCCGTGCGCCCACCACCTGGGCCGAGCGCAGGCGGCTGATCAACAACGCCAAGGCGATCCTGCTCTTTCCCGTCGTCATCCTCGGCTCGATCTACGGCGGCATCTTCACGCCGTCGGAATCGAGCGCCCTCGCCGTCGTCTACGCCCTGGCCATCACCTTGCCGACGTACCTGCGGATGGGCGTGGGCCACCTGTTCCGGGTGCTCGGCGAGGCGAGCGCCACCACCGCCGCCATCCTCATGATCCTCGCGGGCGCCGCCCTCTTCGGCTATGCCGTCACCCTCAGCGGCATCACCCAGGCCGTCGTGCAATGGGTCGGCGGCCTCGGCCTCACCACCTTCCAGTTCCTCCTCTTGATCAACCTCGTCTTCCTCTTCCTCGGCATGTTCCTCGAGGTGATCTCGATCATCCTGATCGCCATGCCGATCCTCTTGCCGCTGCTCGCCCTGTTCGAGATCGACCCGGTGCACTTCTGCATCATCGTCGTCATGAACATGGAGATCGCGGTCATCACCCCGCCGATCGGCCTCAACCTCTTCGCCATCGCCACCATTTCGAAACGGCCGGTCAACGAGGTCTTTCTCGGCGTGGTCCCCTTCTACTGGGTCATCCTGCTCAACCTCCTCCTGGTCACCTATTTCCCCGCCGTCAGCCTGACCCTCAACCGTCTGATGCCGCTCTAGGATCGCCGCCACCGCCGAGTCCGACGGCAGCGCCGTCGGTCGGGGGTTTCAGGGGGCCAAAAGCCCCCTGACCCTTCTCTCGCGAAAGCCACCGCCATGCGCGTCGCCATCGTCGAGCTTGCCACCATCGTCACCGGCGACCACGCCGACCCCTTCGCCAAGGGCGATGCCCTCCTGGTCGAGGACGGCCGGATTACCGCCCTCGGCACGCTCGACGCCGCTGCCGTCGAAACGGCCGATCTGGTCATCGATGCGGCAGGGGCGACGGCGGCGCCGGGGCTGATCGACAGCCACGTCCACATCACCTTCGGTGACTACACCCCCCGCCAGCAGACGGTGGGCTTCCTCGCCAGCTATCTCCACGGCGGCACCACCACGGCGATCACCGCCTCCGAGGTGCACGTGCCCGGCCGTCCCAGCGACGTCGAGGGCGTCAAGGCGCTGGCCGTGGCAGCCCAGCGCTGCTTCGAGCACTACCGGCCGGGGGGCATGCGGGTCCACGCCGGCTCGGTGATCCTCGAGCCCGGCCTGACCCGTGCGGATTTCGACGAACTCCGGGCCAAGGGCGTCTGGCTCGCCAAGGCCGGCTTCGGCGCGGTCGAAAGCCCGCTCGACTACGTGCCGCTGGTGAAGGATGCGCAAGCCGCGGGCCTCCTGGTCACCGTCCACACCGGCGGGGCCTCGATCCCCGGCTCGGCCCCCGTCACCGGCAGCGATCTGCTGGCGATGAACCCGGAGGTGGCCTTCCACGTCAATGGCGGCCCGGTCGCCATGGCCGATGCCGACTACTTCCGGGTCGTCAAGGAAAGCCGCATCGCGCTGCAGATCTGCCAAGCCGGCAACCTGCGCACCGCCCTGCTCTGCACCCGGCTGGCGATGGCCCACGGCGCCCTCGACCGGCTCCTGATCGCGACCGACACCCCCACCGGCACGGGCGTCATGCCGCTCGGGATGCTCTACACGATCACCCAACTCTCCAGCCTCGGCGACCTCGAGCCCGAACGCGCCCTCGCCGCCGCCACCGGCTCGGTCGCCCGCGTCTACGGCCTGGAGACGGGCTTCCTCCGCGTCGGCGCCCCGGCCGACCTGCTCCTGCTCGACGCCCCCCTCGGCGGCAGCCAAACCACGGCCCTCGCCGCCATCCGCAACGGCGACATCCCGGCCCTCGGCGCCGTCCTCACCGATGGCATCCCCCGCTTCGTCGGCCGCTCCCGCAACACCCCACCCTGCACCCGCCCCATCCGCCTCGCCACCAACCGCCTGCCACGCGAGTTCGAAGGATGAGAGAAAGGCGGGGGGATTTGATGATCCCCCCG
>JBMCMJ010000159.1:0-6256 GCA_048615135.1 Pseudomonadota bacterium | reverse complement strand
GGTCCTTACATCCGGGCTGCCCGTCGACCGCGTCCGACGCGACGTTCGAGGTGCGAGGTCCCGCCAAAAGGAAACCGATCATGTTCGGCGCGCTCGCCAAGCGGCTTTTCGGCTCCGCCAACGACCGGATCATCAGCGGATTCCGCAAGACCGTGGAGCAGATCAATGCCCGCGAGCCGGCGATCGCCGCGCTCGACGACGCGGCGTTGCGCGCCAGCACCGAGGCGTTTCGTGCCCGGCTGCAGAGGGGCGAGACCCTGGACGACCTCCTCGTCGACGCGTTCGCCACCGTGCGCGAGGCGGCGAAGCGGACGCTCCATCAGCGGCACTACGACGTCCAGCTGATCGGCGGCATGGTGCTCCACGAGGGCAAGATCGCCGAGATGAAGACCGGCGAAGGCAAGACGCTGGTCTCGACGCTTGCCGCGTATCTGAATGCGCTCGAGGGCAAGGGCGTGCACGTCGTCACGGTGAACGACTACCTCGCCCGGCGCGACTCCGCCTGGATGGGCGAGATCTATCGCTTCCTCGGGCTCAGCGTCGGCTGCATCGTGCCCGGCATGGACGACGAGGCCAGGCGTCAGGCCTATGCCTGCGACATCACCTACGGCACGAACAACGAGCTCGGTTTCGACTATCTCCGCGACAACATGAAGCTCACCAAGTCGCGGATGGTGCAGCGACCGTTTCACTTTGCGATCGTCGACGAGGTGGACTCCATTCTGGTCGACGAGGCGCGTACGCCCCTGATCATCTCCGGGCCGGCGGACACGTCGTCCGACCTCTATCGCTTCGCCGACCAGCTGATCCCGGCGCTCGCCGAGGGCGACTACGAGATCGACGAGAAGCAGCGCGCCGTTTCGCTCACCGAGAGCGGCGCCGAGAAGATGGAAGCGGCGCTGCGCGACGCCAACCTGCTCAAGAGCGAAGACCTCTACGACATCGAGAACGTCACGCTGGTCCATCATCTCCAGCAGGCATTGCGGGCACACAAGCTCTTCACGCGCGACGTCGACTACCTGGTGCGGGGCGGCAAGGTCGTCATCGTCGACGAGTTCACCGGTCGCATGATGGAGGGCCGGCGCTATTCCGATGGCCTGCACCAGGCGCTGGAGGCGAAGGAGAACGTCGAGATCCAGCCGGAGAACCAGACGCTCGCCTCGGTCACTTTCCAGAACTATTTCCGGCTCTACCCCAAGCTGGCCGGCATGACCGGCACGGCCATGACCGAGGCGGCCGAGTTCGCCGAGATCTACAAGCTCGACGTGGTCGAGATCCCGACCCACCGGCCGATGGTGCGCAAGGACGAGGACGACGAAGTCTACCGCACCCAGCGCGAGAAGAGCGACGCCATCGTCGCCGACATCAAGGCGGCGCATGAAAACGGGCAGCCGGTGCTGGTCGGTACGGTCAGCATCGAGAAGTCCGAAAAACTCGCTGATCTGCTCAAGAAGGCGAAGATCCCGCACAACGTGCTGAATGCTCGTTATCACGAACAGGAGGCGTTCATCGTCGCCCAGGCCGGTCGGCCGGGTGCAGTCACCATCGCCACCAACATGGCGGGTCGCGGCACCGACATCCAGCTCGGCGGCAATGCCGACATGCGCATCGCCCAGGAACTCGGCGACGATGCGGACCCCGCGAAGGCCGAGGTGATCCGGGCCGAGATCGCCGCCGATCACGAGAAGGTGATCGCGGCCGGCGGTCTCTACGTCATCGGCACCGAGCGCCACGAGAGCCGGCGCATCGACAACCAGTTGCGTGGCCGGTCCGGACGCCAGGGCGACCCGGGCCGTTCGAAGTTCTTTCTCGCGCTCGACGACGATCTGATGCGCATCTTCGGCTCGGACCGCATGGAAGGTCTGCTGACCAAGCTCGGTCTCCAGGAGGGCGAGGCGATCGTCCATCCCTGGATCAACAAGGCGTTGGAGAAAGCGCAGAAGAAGGTCGAGGCGCGCAACTTCGAGATCCGCAAGAACCTGCTGCGCTTCGACGACGTGATGAACGACCAGCGGAAGGTCGTCTACGAGCAGCGCCTGGAATTGCTCGACGCCGACGACGTCGCCGACGACGTGCGCGACATGCGGCACCAGGTGATCGAGGACCTCGTCCTGAAGTGCATCCCGCCCAAGGCCTACGCCGAGGAGTGGGACATCGAGACGCTGCACAACGAGTGCAAGACCATCCTCGCCCTCGACCTGCCGATCGCCGACTGGGCGCAGGAGGAGGGCATCGCCGAGGAGGAGATCAAGCAGCGCATCCTCGATGCGTCCGATCGCTACATGGCGCAGCGGGCGGTCGACCTCGGCTCCGAGGTGATGAAGGCGGCGCAGAAGAGTCTCCTGCTGCAGATTCTCGATCACCTGTGGAAGGAGCATCTGCTGCAGCTCGACCATCTGCGGCAGGGCATTCACCTGCGCGGTTTCGGCCAGCGCGATCCGCTGAACGAGTACAAGCGCGAGGCCTTCGAGCTGTTCGAGGCGATGCTGGTCAATCTGCGCCGCACGACCACCCAGGTGCTCGCGCATATGGACGTCCGTCCGCCCGAGCCCGCGCCGCCGCCGCCGGTCGAGCAGCGCCAGCCGGCCATGGCCGCCGCCGGCGGGGTGTCGACCCAGCCCGGCGATTGGGGCAAGGTGCCGCGGAATGCGCCCTGTCCCTGCGGCTCGGGCAAGAAATACAAGCAGTGCCACGGCCGCCTCGATTGAACGTTGCCGCCTGGGCACGGAAAGAGCGTAGATGCGGGCTTACGTGATTGCTCTGATCGACGTCCACGATCCCGTCGCCTACGAGCGCTATCGGGCGGAGGTGCCGTCCATCGTTGCGGCGCATGGCGGCCGTTTCCTCGTGCGGGGTGGGGCACAGGCCGTGCTGGAAGGCGATTGGCCGGAGACCCGGACGGTGGTGATGGCGTTCCCCGATCGTGCCGCCGCCACGGCGTTCTACGAATCGGAGGCCTATCAGGCGATCGTCCCGCTGCGCCAGGCCGCCTCGACCGGCCGCATTCTCGTCGTCGACGGCGTCGAGCCCGCCTGATGGCGTTGGCTCGAGGGTTCGATCGGTGGCTCGCCGCCGCCGGGATCGCCGTTTTTTGGCTCTGCGCGTTCGCCGGCGCCGACGCGTTGGGGCAGGCGGAGCGGCAGAGCGACGCGGCGGTCGACCGTGCCCGCCCGGCCATCAGCGCGCCCGCCCAAGCGCCGACCGGTGATCCCGCCCCCACGCCCGCCGCCGAGGACGGCGCAACCGTCGGGGCGGAGCCCGCATCCGAGCAGGCCACCGAAGGCGCGGCCGATGCACTTACGGGTCTCGATCAGGCGACGCTCGAGCGCGCGATCGAAGTCCTGGAGGACGAGCAAGAACGCCAAGCGGTCCTCGACACCTTACGGGCCGTGGCCGCCAGCGAGGCGGCTGCCCCCGACACCGCCGAGCCCCTCATCAACGGACCGATGGGCTGGCTGCGGGATCAACTCGATCAACGGGCGCAGACCCTGGTCGATGCCATGGACGGGGCGGTCGCCTCGCTGGACAATATCGGCGTGTTCGGTGATTGGCTCGAGCAGCAGGTGACGAGCCCGCTGCGCCGCGAGTTCTGGCTGCGAACGCTCACCAACCTCGGCATCATCTTCGGGACGAGCGTACCGGCGGCGTTCATGGTGCTGTGGCTGTTGCGTCCGGCGCGCCGTCTGTTCGAGACCTACGCACCGCCGACGCCCTTTCACCTCATCGCGGCGACGGCTCTGCATGCCGTACTTCGGCTCGTGCCTGTCGCGGTGTTCGCCGGCACGGCCATCGCCACCGGCGCCGTGCTGGACCTCGGCCCCTTTACCCAGGCGGTCGCGGTGGCCCTGGTCACCGGCTTCGCCTTCGTGACGGCCGGCACGGCCCTGCTCCGCGCGGTCCTCAACTACCGCAATCCGCACATGCGCCTCGTGCCGTTGGAGCCCGCAGCCGGCGCCGAACTGCAGCGGGGTCTCGTGCGGGTCGTCGCCGTCGGCGGCTACGGGTATTTCGGCCTGGAAGCGGCGCGGGCCCTGGGCCTGCCCTGGACGCTCCACGGCTTTCTGTTGCACCTGCTGTTCCTTGCCACTTTCCTGTTCTACGTCCGGCTCGTGCTGCGGTTTCGCAGCCGGGGGGTGGAGGGGTTCCACGCCCTGGCCGCGGCCGGTGCCGGCGGGATGCTCGGTCAGTTCCTGCCGTGGCGCACGGTGGCGCGGATCTGGCATTGGGGGGCGATTCTCTTCGGCCTCGCCCTTTACGGCGCGTGGGCCTTGCAGGTGCCCGGCGGACCGTTGTTCCTGCTTCGCTCGATGGTCGCCACCCTGGCTCTCCTCGTCGCCATTCGCCTGATCAACGTTTGGCTCACGCAACGCAGCGATCCGGGCCGTGGGGCGGAGGAGGCGGGGGACGAGTTCGATGCGGCCGACGCAATTACATCGGCGGCGCGCTCGCCCTTGACCCTGGTTTGGCAAGTCGTGACGACGCTCTTGGGGCTCGCGCTGATCTTCCAGGTCTGGGGGGGCGACGTGCTCGGTCTGCTCGGTAGCGAGACCGGGCGGGCCTTCCGCAATGCGTTGATCAGCAGCGTGGCAGCCATCACCGTCGCCTACGTCCTGTGGAAGGTGGTCAACGGCTGGATCCGCGCCGCCATCGACGAGAAGGACGCGCTCGGCCGGCCGGTTCGCTCCAACCGTGGCCGCACACTGCTGACCATCAGCCGCAATCTCCTGTTCGTGCTCATCTGGGTAACGGCGATCCTCACGGGGCTCAGCGAACTGGGCGTCAACCTCGCCCCGCTGCTGGCCGGTGCCGGCGTCATCGGCCTCGCCGTCGGCTTCGGTTCGCAGCAACTCGTGAAGGACATCATCACCGGCTTCTTCATCCTGATCGAGGACACCGTTTCGGTCGGCGACGTCGCCGAGTTGGCCGGCCGTTCCGGCGTGGTCGAGGCGGTGACGCTGCGCACTGTGCGTCTGCGCGCCTATGACGGGATCGTCCACACCATCCCGTACAGCTCGATCGACACCATCGCCAACTTCACCAAGGACTTCTCCTACTACGTCTTCGACGTCGGCGTCGCCTACAGCGAGGACACCGACCGGGTGGTCGAAGTGATGCGCGAGATCGGTGCGGAGATGCAGCGCGACCGCGCCTTCCGCCGCCTGATTCTGGCGCCGCTGGACGTGGCAGGGGTCGACCGGTTCGCCGACAGCGCGGTGATCATCAAGGCGCGCATCAAGACGAGGCCGTTGCAGCAATGGACGGTCGGCCGTGAGTTCAATCGGCGCCTCAAGCAGCGCTTCGATGCGCTCGGCATCGAGATTCCGTTCCCGCAGCGCACACTCCACGTGGTCGATCCGCGTGCCAAGTCGGCGACACCGGCCGAGGGCGGGGCGATCGGCTGAGCGGCTGGGCCAACGGCCTGCTTGCGGCCTTCGGGGTGGACTGCTTCAACGGGGCCACCACCCTTGGAGCCCGCCTTGTCCGCTTCGTCCGCGCCGCCGCGCCTGGAACTGCACGGCATCACCAAGCGCTTTCCCGGCACGGTCGCCAACGATGCCGTGGACCTGATCGTTCGGCCGGGCGAGATCCACGCGCTGCTCGGCGAGAACGGCGCCGGCAAGTCGACCCTCGTGAAGATCCTCTACGGCCTCGTGCGGGCGGATGCCGGCCAGATCCGCTGGGAGGGCCGTGCGGTCGAGATCACCAACCCGCGGACTGCCCGCGATCTCGGCATCGCCATGGTCTTCCAGCATTTCTCGCTGTTCGAGGCGATGACCGTGGTCGAGAACGTGGCGCTGGGGTTGCCGCCGGGCGAGCGGCTGGGCGACCTCGCGACGCGGATCGCGGAGGTCGCCCGCGCCTATGGGCTGCCCCTCGACCCCCATGTCCCGGTGCATCGCCTGTCGGTGGGCGAGCGCCAGCGGATCGAGATCGTCCGTGCCCTTTTGCAGTCGCCCAGATTGCTGGTGATGGACGAGCCGACCTCTGTTTTGACGCCGCAGGAGGTGGATCGGCTCTTCAGCGCACTCCGGCAGTTGCGCGAGGAGGGGCTCTCGATCCTCTACATCAGCCACAAGCTCGACGAGATCCGCGCCCTCTGCGAGACGGCAACCATTCTGCGGCGCGGCAAGGTCGTGGCCCGGCTCGATCCGCGTACCGAGACCGCGGCGAGCCTCGGGGCGGCCATGGTCGGGCGCGACATCCGCCCCCCGCGCCATCGTCGCGCGCCGACACCGGGCCCGGTTCGGCTCGCGGT
>JBMCMJ010000158.1:0-6272 GCA_048615135.1 Pseudomonadota bacterium | reverse complement strand
CCGGACGAGGACGGCGACCGGTTCATCGAGATCTGGAACCTCGTCTTCATGCAGTTCGAGCAGGTCACGAAGGACGAGCGGGTCGACCTGCCGCGGCCGTCGATCGACACCGGGATGGGGCTCGAGCGCATCGCCGCCGTGCTGCAGGGGGTGCACGACAACTACGACATCGACCTGTTCCGCGCCTTGATCGAGGAGAGCCAGCACCTGACCGGCGCGCCGGCCACGGGTGATGCGGCGCCGTCGCACAAGGTCATCGCGGATCATCTCCGCGCGGCGTCGTTCCTGGTGGCGGACGGGGTGATGCCGGCCTCGGAGGGGCGCGGCTACGTGCTCCGGCGGATCATGCGGCGGGGCATGCGCCACGCCCAGCTGCTCGGCGCCGAGAGCCCCCTGCTCCACCGCATGGTGCCGGCGCTGGTGCGCGAGATGGGCCAAGCCTATCCGGAACTGGTCCGCGCCGAGGCGACCATCACCGAGGTGTTGAAGCTGGAGGAGACCAATTTCCGCCGCACCCTGGAGCGCGGTTTGCGGCTGCTCGACGACGAAACCGAGGGGATGGTCGCCGGCAGCGAGTTGGCCGGCTCGGTCGCCTTCAAGCTCTACGACACCTACGGCTTTCCGCTGGATCTGACCCAGGACGCGCTCCGGGCCAAGGGCATCGGCGTCGATCTTGCCGGCTTCGAGGCGGCGATGGCCGAGCAGAAGGCCGCGGCCCGCGCGAGCTGGAAGGGCTCGGGCGACGCTGCCGTCGAGGCGCTGTGGTTCGATCTGCGCGACCGGCTGGGGGCCACCGAGTTCCTCGGCTATGCGACCACGCGGGCCGAGGGCGTCGTCGAGGCTTTGGTGGCCGAGGGTGCGGAGGTGCGCAAGCTGGAGGCCGGTCAGGCGGGCGTGCTCGTCGCCAATCAGACGCCGTTCTATGCCGAGAGCGGCGGTCAGCTGGGTGATCAGGGCATCATCCGCACCCCCGACGGGGTGTTCCGCGTCGAGGACACGGTCAAGGCGGCGGGCGATCTCTGGCTGCATCGGGGCCGGGTGGAATCGGGCGAACTCCGCCGTGGCGACACGGCCGAGTTCGTGGTCGATGCGACGCGCCGCTCGGCGTTGCGCCGCGCGCACTCCGCCACTCACCTCTTGCATGCGGCCCTGCGCGGGCATCTCGGTGCCCACGTCGCCCAGCGCGGCTCGCTCGTGGCCCCCGACCGGCTGCGCTTCGACTTCAGTCATCCGAAGCCGATCGACGGCGACGAACTCCTCGCCATCGAAAACGAGGTGAACGTCTTCGTCCGCCAGAACGCCGCGGTCGAAACCCGGATCATGGCGCAGGAGGAGGCGATCGCCGCCGGCGCCATGGCGCTGTTCGGCGAGAAGTACGGCGACGAGGTGCGCGTCGTGCGCATGGGCGAAACGCCCGAGGGGCGGGTCTACTCCATGGAACTCTGCGGCGGCACGCACGTCGAGCGCACGGGCGACGTCGCCGTGGTCAAGCTCGCGAGCGAGAGTGCCGTGGCGGCCGGGGTGCGCCGCGTCGAGGCACTGACCGGTGGTGCCGCACTCGAAGCCTTCCATCAGGAGGAGGAGATCCTGCGACGGGCCGCCGATCTGTTGAAGGTCACGCCGAGTGAGCTGCCGGCTCGCTTGGAAGCGCTGCTCGAGGAGCGGCGCCGCTTGGAGCGCGAACTCGGCGAGGTCCGTCGCAAGCTCGCTACCGGTGACGGCGCGGCCGGCGGGATCGACGAGGTCGCCGGGATCAAGGTCGCGGCGCGCACCCTGGACGACGTGCCGGCGAAGGACCTGCGCGGGATTGCCGATCAGCTCAAGGCGCAGCTCGGCTCCGGTGTAGCGGTCGTGGTGAGCCGTGTGGACGGCAAGGCCGCGATCGTGGTGGCGGTGACCCCGGATCTGACGGGAAGCCTCAGCGCGGTCGATCTGGTGCGCGCCGGGGTAGATGCACTCGGCGGCAAGGGCGGCGGTGGGCGGCCCGATTTCGCCCAGGGCGGCGGACCGGACGGCGCTGCGGCCGAGGCCGCGCTCGAGGCCGTTCAGGCGGCACTCGGCAAGGCTTCGGTCGGCGCCGCCTGATCACGCCGTCCTTTTGGATGGTGTGTGGGACGAGCGGAGGGCTTGCCAGCCGTTTGCGGACCGGCCACTGAGAACGGGCGGCGACGAGACGGGATCAGCGTTTGTTCTACCAGTTTC
Organism: Pseudomonadota bacterium; assembly: GCA_048615135.1. Lineage (GTDB taxonomy): Bacteria > Pseudomonadota > Alphaproteobacteria > Geminicoccales > Geminicoccaceae > RECO01. The sequence continues at coordinate 4,070 of JBMCMJ010000158.1, read as the reverse complement.
TCGAATGGCAGCGGCAATGGACCGCCCCGTGGTTCGATGCGACCAAGCTCGCTTCCGGACCGGCCCGCACGCTCCTGCCGCTGCAACTGGCGGGCGGGGATCTGGCGCGGCGTCTGGTCGGGGCGCTGGAGCCGGTCGAGAGCGATCTCGCCGACTTCGTCCGCGCCGACGTGGTGGGCCCGTTCGATGCGCGTGCGGTGGAAACGAGCCCGTTCGCCACGACGTGGCGGCTGCGTGCGGCACGTGCCGAGCGGACCCCTGCCGTCCTCGTCCCGCCCTTTTCCGGTTACGCGCCGGGGGTGACGAGCCCGCTGGTCGTGGCCCTCCTGCGGCATCGCCCGGTGGTGGCGCTCGACTGGCGCGACGCGCGGATGGTCGCGGTGGCGAAGGGGCCGTTCGGTCTGGTTGACCAGGTGAAGGCCGTGGAGCGGGCGCTGTTCGAGGCGGGGCCGGGGGCCGTGGCCGTAGGTCTTTCGCAATCGGTCGTGGCGACGGTGGCGGGTGCCGCCCTCGCCGCGGCGCGCGGCTGCAAGGTGCGGGCGCTGGTGCTGCTGGCGGGCCCGGTCGATACGCGTGACGGGCAGCACCCGATGTCGGCGTTTCTCCGGCTGCAGCCGCTGCCGGCGCTGCAGGCCCAATTCACGACGACGGTGCCAAGCCGTTATCCGGGCCGGGGCCGCGCCGTTTATCCGGGGATTTATCAGCTGATCGCCTACGCCTGTGGCAACGCCCCGCTCTATTGGAGCGCGCAAGCGGGCCTCCTGACCGAGTTGGCCGCGGGTCATCCGGCGGCGCGGACCCGCGAGCACCGCGACCTGCATAGCCTGCAGGACGTGCCCGCGGAGCTGTTTCTCGACATGGTGGCCGCGGCGTTCCAGCAGCACGCGCTGGCCCGCGGCCGCTTCTCGGTCGACCGGCGCCGGGTCGATCTCGAAGCGTTGCGCGGTGTCGAACTGTTGACCATCGAAGGCACCGCCGACGAACTGGTGGGGCAGGGGCACACCCACGGCGCGGTCGACCTCGTGCCGCATGGAGGGGCGCGGCGCGTGACCATCGAGGGCGCGTGCCACCACGAGATGTTCACGGGTGCCCGGTTCATGGAGGCGGTGGCGCCGCATCTCGACGACCTCCTGGACGCCGCCTGATGCGCGTCTGCTTCGTCTGCACCGGAAACATTTGCCGCTCCCCCACCGCGGAGGCGGTTTTCCTCTGGCACGCGGCCGAAGCGGGCCTCGCCGTCGAAGCCGACAGCTGCGGGATCAGCGCCGAAGAATTCGGCAATCCGCCCGACCGCCGGGCCGTGGCCGAAGCACGCCGGCGGGGGATCCATCTGCCGGACCGCCGGGCGCGCCAGGTCGGGGCCGAGGACTTCGCCGTGCCCGGTCTCCTCGTCGGGATGACCGGGGCGCACTGCCGCGCCCTCGATCGCCTGCGCCCGGTGGCGAGCCCGGCGACCGTCCACCTATTGCTGGACTTCGTGCCCGAGTTGCGCGGGCAGGACGTGCCCGATCCGTGGTACGGGACGGGACCCCGCGCCTTCGCCGAAGCGTACGACCTGATCGAGGAGGGCGTGCGCGGCATGATCGCGCAGTTGCGCGTAGACGGTCTCCTGTCCCGCGTTGGCTGATCCCGCCACCGTCCTCGGGTGGTCGGTGGTCCGGCAGCGTCCGCTCGGCGGCGGCTGCCTCTTCGATGTCCGGCAGATGCTTCTGGCCGACGGGCGGACCGTCGTGGTCAAGAGCGGTGCCTCACGGGTCGCGGATCATCTGCGCATCGAGGCGCGGATGCTGGAGGATCTGGCCCGGGCGGGGGCGCCGGTTCCGGCCGTGCTCGGGCTGGAGGGCGAGCAGCTCGTGTTGGAGTGGATCGCGCATGACGGAACGGCATTGGACGCCGCCGGCATCGACCGACTGGCGGGCGGGCTCGCGGCCGTGCACGCGCGTCCTGCGCCTTTCTTCGGCTATGGCTACGACACCGTGATCGGAACGCTGCCCCAGCCGAACCCGCCAACGGCGACATGGCTTGCGTTTTTTCGCGATCAGCGCCTGCTGGCGCAGAGCCGCGCGGCCGGGGAGGAGGGTGCCCTGGAGCCCGAGCTCGAGCGGGGGCTCGAATGGCTGGCGGAACGGCTGGACCGCTGGCTGCGCGAGCCGGCCCACCCGTCGCTGCTGCATGGCGACCTCTGGCAGGGCAACCTGCTGACGCAGCAAGGACAGCCGGTCGCCTGGATCGACCCTGCCGTCTCGTTCGGCCATCCGGAGATCGAGCTCGCCTTCGGCACCCTGTTCGGACCATTCGACCGGCGCTTTTTTGCCGCCTACGCCGAGCATCGGCCGGTGGAAGACGACTTTTGGCCCACGCGTCGCGCGATCTACCTCTTGTATCCGCTTTTGGTGCATCGTCGATTGTTCGGTGCGGCCTATGCGCCACCAATCGCGGAAATCCTGGCGTCACTCGGATGGAAGGGGTAACGTTTCCTGGTTCGTCCAGGTGCGCATCTTCTACCGGGGGTAGCGCCTTGCTTGGAAGGAGCCGGGCATGCCCGCAACCAGCGGTCGCTCCATCATCACGACCATCGACGCGGCCGATCGCGTCGTGGCGACTCTGCAGAAGGAGACGGAGCGGCGCGGCTTCGGTCGCGAGCCGCACAGCGGAGCCGGCCTCGCCGAGCCGCGGCGGATGGCCTTCGCGCCGGACAACCTGACCTTTCGCAGTCTCGGGCCGAACCACCTGCTGGCGCAGTTGACCGGGGAGGGGCCGGCGGAGATCGACGACACCGACATGCTCGAGGTGCTGTTGTTCCTGAGCGGTGCCCGTGTCGACTCGCGCGGTCTCGCCGAGGCGTTGGTCGGGCGGTTCGGCAGTCTCGGGGCGGTGCTCAACGCGACCACCCAGCAACTCCGCGAACTGGACGGCATCGGCGAAATCACCATCTCGATGTTCAAGGCGATCCAGGCGACCCTCCGCCGCGTCCTGCGCGCGCCCCTCGAGGAGCCGATCACCATCAGTTCGTGGCAGGCCCTGGTCGATTACCTGGGCGTCGACATGCGCTACGAGCGGGTCGAAACGCTCCGGCTGCTGTTTCTCGATCGCAAGAACAACCTGATCCGCGACGAGACGATGCATCGCGGAACGGTCGACCACACGCCGCTCTATCCGCGCGAGGTGGCGAAGCGTGCTCTGGAACTGCATGCTTCGGCCCTGATCATGGCGCACAACCACCCGTCGGGGGATCCGACCCCCTCGCGCGCGGACGTGGAGACCACCAAGCAGGTGCAGGCGGCGCTCGCGACCCTCGGCATTGCCCTGCACGACCACCTGATCCTCGCCTCGCGTGGCATCACGAGCCTGCGCAGCCTCGGCCACGTGCGCGCCGGTTAAGCAGCCGGCGCGATTCTTCTGGGCAAGCCGTCGCACCCTTCGCTATAGTGCGTTGCAACATCGAGACGCGAGAAAGGTACGCTCGTGAGCGACGAAGTCCTTTACTACATCGACGACCTCGAGCCGGGCATGAGCGCCGTTTTCGGTAAGACGATCACCGAGGCGGATATCCTGATGTTTGCCGGCGCTTCGGGCGACACGAATCCCGTGCACATGGACGAGGAATTCGCGGCGCAGACCATGTTCGAGGGCCGGATCGCCCACGGGCTCTTGGTGTCGAGCCTGATCTCGACCGTGCTCGGCACGCGTTTGCCGGGGCCGGGCTGCATCTATGTCAGCCAGACGCTCAAGTTCATGGCTCCGGTCCGCCCCGGCGACACGGTGAAGGCACGTGTCACGCTGACCGAGGTCGACAAGGAGCGTAAGCGGGTGACCTGCGAGACGGTCTGCATGGTGGGTGACCGCACCGTGGTTTCGGGCGAAGCGAAGCTGATGGTTCACCGGCGGCCCGCGGCCGAGACGGCGGACGCCTGACAGAGGGATAGTCCCACCGGCCGCTTTCCGGTGGGTCGAGGATGCGGACCCATGAAGGTCAGGATCGAGGTCGACTGCACGCCCGAGGAAGCGCGGGCCTTTCTCGGCTTGCCGGAAGTCCGGCCGTTGCAGGAGCGGCTCCTGACCGAAATGGA
>JBMCMJ010000157.1:0-6348 GCA_048615135.1 Pseudomonadota bacterium | reverse complement strand
TGGCTGGGGCGCCAGGATTCGAACCTGGGATCATGGGACCAAAACCCACTGCCTTACCGCTTGGCTACGCCCCAACGCGCGGCGGAGATTAGGGGTTGGGCCCGGGCGGGGCAAGCGTCACGGGGGTGCCGACGGCGAGGCCGAAGGTAGCGGCGGCGGAGCCTTCACGCACAGCCAATTCGACGAGCCCGATCGCGTTTTCGTACCAGAGCCCCCGCCGCCGCCCGTCGTCGGCGAAGGTGCGTCCGGCCGCGAACCGGTGGCACCCCGCCAACACGACGGCATCGTGCGGCAGGGTGGCGGCGCGCCGGCCGGTCATGGCGTTGCCGTAGTCGTCGACGAAGACGACCGCGTCCAGATCATCGGGCCAGCCGTCCGTGTTCGTCGTCGGTGCGGAAGGCACGAGCCCCGACGCATCGCCCCGTGCCAGCCTTGCGGCGACCGGCGCGAACAGGTCACGGCCGTGGAAGGTCGCACTCAGATGCTCCGGCCGCCAGTCGATGCGGTGCCAAGCGACGCTTCGCGCGCGACGGGCGACGAGCGCCAGGAGGCCGTTGTCCGGGCCGACGAACCAGACGCCGTCGACCAGCGCGGCCAACGGAGCACGCTCGGTGCCGACGCCCGGATCGACCACCGCGAGCACGACATCGCCCGGCCGGGCGATCCGCCCCTCGGCGGCCAGCAGGTAGGCGGCCGGGCGTGGCTCGAACGCCGGCGCGAAAGCCGTCAACTCCACCACCGCCCCGCCCGGCGCCGTGCGCTCGAGTACGGCGCGCATCTGCCCGACATACGAGGCCCGGTGGCCGAAATCGGTAAAGAGGAAGATCATGACCGGGTGGCCGTCCGCTGCACCCACCAGCCGGGATGGCGGGTGGCGAGGTGCCGAGCGACGAGGTCCGCCGCTGCCGCCGTGTCGAAGGCGGCGAACACCGTCGCCCCGCTGCCGCAGAGACGGACCACGCGCGCGTCCGTCGCCCGAAGGGCGGCCGACACCTCGCCGATCGCCGGCTGCACCCTGATGGCGGCACGTTCCAGGGCATTGCGTCCCTCGACCAGCCAACGGGGCCAGTCGCCGTCGACGACGCGCGGCTCGGGCGGCGGGGCGAAGTCGTCGGGCTCCAGCGCAGCGTAGACCGGGCCGGTGGGCGCTGCCCGCCGGGGATTGACCAGTACGAGGTCCAGTCGCGGGCAGAACGGCGCTTCCGCGAGGCGGTCGCCGATGCCCTGCATGCGGGTTGGCCGGCCTACGAGGCACACCGGGACATCCGCACCGAGCGAGCGCGTGAAGGCGGCGAGCTGCTCCGGTTCGGGCGCGGCCCCCCACAACCGGCGCAGCGCCCGGATGGTCGCTGCCGCATCGGCCGAACCGCCGCCGAGGCCAGCCGCCAGCGGCAGCCGCTTGGTCAGGGTGATCGCAACGTCGGGCGTGCGCCCCAAGAGGGCGGCGAAGCCCGCCGCGGCCCGTCGCACGAGGCTTTCGCCGGCCGCCTCGAGGGCATCGGCGAAGGGCCCCGCCAAGTGCAGGACGAAGCCTTCCGCCGGCTCGACCGCAAGGGTGTCGGCGAGGTCGGTGAAGACCACGATGCTGTCGAGATCGTGATAGCCGTCCGCCCGCCGTCGTTCGACGTAGAGATCGAGGTTGAGCTTCGCCGGCGCCTGCTCGACGACGGTCGCTTCGCTGCTGTCCGGCATCACCTCAGCCCGCGTCCTCCTCGGGCAGCCCGTTCTCGAGCTTCGCCTCGATCTCGGCGACTTCCTCCGGTTCGGGGTCGAGGACGAGGGCGCGCTCCCACTGGAAACGGGCTTCGCGCAGGCGGCCGACCCGCCAATAGGCGTCACCCAGATGGTCGTTGATCACGGGATCGCCGGGCGCCAGCTCGATCGCCCGCTCCAGCAGCTCGACGGCCCGATCGAAGTCGCCGAGGCGGTAGTAGGCCCAGCCGAGACTATCGACGATGTAGCCGTCCTCCGGCCGCAGTTCGACCGCGCGGTAGAGCATCGCCTTCGCCTCGTCCAGGTGCTGGCCCTGGTCGACCCAGCTGTAGCCCAGATAGTTGAGGACGTAGGGCTGGTCGGGCTGCAACTCCAGGGCGCGCTCGAGGTCGCGCTCGGCCTCGGGCCAGCGTTGGCTGCGTTCGTAGGCGATACCTCGGGCGTAGTAGAGATGCCAGTGCCGGGCGTCGGTCTCGCCGAGCCTGTCGAGCGCCCGCCCGTAGGCTTCGGCGGCTTCCTCGAAGCGTGCTTCGCTGCGCAACAGGTCGCCCAGCGCCATCGCCGGACGCGCGTCGCCGGGGCGGTTCTCGACCTGCCCGCGGAGCCGGGCGACGGCCGCCTCCTCGTCGCCGAGCCGCGCTTCGAGATCGGCGATCTCCAGCTGGGCGGCACCGTGGAAGGGCGACGACGCGTCGATGCGCGCGAGGGGGTCGATGCCGGCGGCGGGGCCCTCCTGCTCCGCGAGCAGGGCGCCGAGCAAAAGCCAGCCTGCGTCGTTCGCCGGATCGGCCAGCAGGCCGAGGCGGACGTAGACCGTCGCTGGCAGCAGCCGCCGTTGCGCGGCCAGCAGTTCGCCGACCGCGATGAGCGCATCGGCGACGCCCGCGGCCGGGCTCGCGAACGGCGGCGGCGGCAGGCGCCCCCGTCGCACCTCGGCAGCCGTCATGGCCAGGAGATCGGAGCGTTCGATACCGTTCTCGCGCTGTTGCAGCAGCTGGAGTGCCGCCTCGGGGTCGTCCGCCCGTACGAGCAGACGGGCCTGCGCGGCGACGACGCGTTCCGGGAGCGCGGTCGGCGCGTCGGCGCGAAGATCCTCGAGGAGGGCAAGCGCATCGCTGACCCGGTCCGCACGGTCGAGCAGGGCGGCCCGATGGAACACGGTGAGATCGCCGAGTTGGGTATCCGTCTCGGCCAGTCTATCTGCCGCGGCACCCGGATCCGGCGCGAGCCACGCTTCGAGCAGCGGCCGGATCAGTGCGGCGAGCGATTGGTCCTCGATCAGCGCCAGCAGATCGAGCGCCGCGGCGGGATCGTCGCCCAGCATGTCGATCGCCTGGAAGAGCCGGGCATCGGTGGCGGCTGCGTCGGTGCCGTCGGCGATGACGAGCGGCGCCAAGGTGCGTGCGGCCACGACGTCACCATCGGCGAGATGGAGGGCGAAGACCTGACGGGCGAGATCCACATCGTCGGGGCGGGTCTCGAGCGCCCGGGCCAGGGACGCCGCCGCCTCGCCGATTTGACCCTCGGCGAGCGCGACGTGGCCGGCGAGAAATGCCCCGGCAGCCCCGTCGACGACTGGGGCGTCGGCCAGGGCCGGCGCCGGCTGCGCGACGCTCCACGCCAGGAACGCCGCGAGTGCGAGCGCCAGCGGCCGGCTCGGCCTTGACGTCGACGACCCGGCACTCCTATGAGCTAGCGGCTCGACCCGCACGATCGATGGTGTCACGCGGTCCCCCGGAGACATGGCATGTTGAAGACGTCGAAGAGCAAGAACGACCCCACCGCGCGCGGCCCTGCGCAGCAAGACAAGACCTTCAACGGGAAGAAGGTCAAGCCGGTGCTTTACGTGGGCAATGCGGTCGGCCATGGGCGGTACATGGCTGCGCAGGACGAAGGCGGCAAGCTGGTTCTGGGCGAAGGCGACAAGCCGCTGGCCTACGCCGACATCTGATCGGCCGTTCGTCCGGCGCCGCGTCATGGTGGCCGCGACCGACGGCATGGCCGACCTGCGGGCGTGGCTCCAGGTGTTGGACATGGCGGGCGTCACGCAACTCGTCGCCGACGAGCCGCGCCCCTGGGCGACGCGTGACCCCGTTCTCCGGACGTCGCATGCTCCTGCCACCGCCGCGACGCCGACCCGGACGCCGCGCGTGGGGCGGTCCGCCCCCGCCGATCCGGCGGTGGCGAGCGCACGTGACCTTGCGGCCGGCTGCCGGGACATCGAGGCGCTGATCGCCGCGATCGAGGGGTTCACGCTCTGCCCGCTCGCCCGAACGGCGACGCGCGCGTGCATCGCCGACGGCGATCCCTCGAGCCCGATCATGTTGATCGGCGAGGCGCCGGGCGCCGAGGAGGACCGGCAGGGCAAGCCGTTCGTCGGTGCGAGCGGTCGCTTGCTCGATCGGATGCTCGCGGCGGCCGGTCGGCCAAGGTCGACCACCTGGATCACCAACACCGTGTTCTGGCGTCCGCCCGGCAACCGCGAGCCGGCGGCGCAGGAACTCGCCATGTGCCTGCCGTTCCTGGAGCGGCAGATCGAACTCATCGGGCCGCGCGTCATCCTGTTCGTGGGCGGGATCGCGGCGCGGGCTCTACTGGACCAGCGCGACGGCGTGACCAAGCTGCGCGGCCGTCGGTTCGTGTACCGGCTGCGCGACGGCCGGGAAATTCCGGCGCGGGTAATGTTCCATCCGGCCTATCTGCTGCGCCGCCCGCAGATGAAGGGCCTCGCTTGGCGCGACCTGTTGGGGGCGGTTGCCCTGCTCGACGCCGAGCCGGCCGCCGCTATCCCGTCTCGGGAGGAGGCATGACCCGCATCGACGAAACCATCCCGTTCCGGCCGGTGCGGGTCGCCGTGCTGACCGTGTCGGACAGCCGGGATGCGGCGAGCGACCGCTCCGGGGATCTGCTGGTCGAACGCCTGCAGGGCGCCGGTCACGTGCTGGCGGGGCGCGATCTCGTCCGCGACGAGCCCGACGTCATTGCCGAACGCTTCCGGCGGTGGATCGACGATCCGGATGTGGATGTGGTGATCAGCACGGGCGGGACCGGGGTGACCGGCCGCGACGTGACGCCCGAAGCGCTCGCCCGGGTCGTCGAGAAGGAGATTCCCGGCTTCGGTGAACTGTTCCGCATGCTGTCCTATGCGAAGATCGGCACCTCGGCGCTCCAATCCCGGGCCGTCGCCGGGGTGGCCAAGGGAACCTATCTGTTCTGCGTGCCCGGCTCGACCGGTGCCTGCCGCGATGCCTGGGACGACATCCTCGCCTTCCAACTCGACATCCGCCACCGGCCCTGCAACTTCGCCGAACTGCTGCCACGGCTGCGCGAGCACGAGCTTCCCACGAACGACTGAGCTCGGGCGTTGGCGGTCGGCCGCGGACTTGCTATCACGCGGGCGATCGAGCCGGCGCGGTCGCGCGCCGGTGCCGGGGAGGAACCGCCGATGGACATGACCGGTGAATACCGGATACCCGCTCCGCGTCAGGTGGTGTGGGACGCACTCAACGACGTCGAGATCCTGAAGGCCTCGATCCCCGGCTGCGAAGAGCTCACTCAGCACTCGCCGACCGAGTTGACGGCGAAGGTCACGGCCAAGGTGGGACCGGTGAAGGCCAAGTTCGCCGGTCAGGTGCACCTCGAGGACCTCGATCCGCCGAACAGCTATGTTCTCAAGGGGGAAGGCAAAGGCGGTCCCGCGGGCTTCGCCAAGGGTGGCGCCAAGGTCAACCTCGAGGAGGACGGCGCGGAGACCGTGCTCCGCTACGAGGCGCACGCCGATATCGGCGGCAAACTGGCGCAGCTCGGCTCGCGCCTCGTCCAGGGGGCGGCGAAGAAGACCGCGGACGACTTTTTCGCCAACTTCGTGGCCGAGGTGACCCGTCGGCAGGCGGTACCGGCCGTGGCGGCGGCCGAGGCGGAGGCCGCAGCACCTGCCGAGGCCCCGCGGGAGGAGGCGGTGCCGGCGACGGCCGCCGCGCGCGAAACCGCCGCGCGCGTCCTCGGGGCGGGCGAGGGCGTCCCCTTCTGGAAGCGGCCGGTGGTCTGGATCGTGGTTGCAGCGATCCTGCTCGCGCTTCTGCTGATCGGTTGACCATTCGGGCGCGCACGGCGCGCCACAGAAGGAGAACATCATGCCCAGCGTCTCGTTTACGGTGAACGGCAACCCGGTGACGGTGGAGGTCGAGGGGCGCACGCTGCTGGTGGAGGCGCTGCGCCAGCAATTGGGCCTGACCGGCACGCATGTGGGGTGCGACACGAGCCAGTGCGGCTGCTGCGTGGTGCACGTGGACGGGTCCTCGGTGAAGGCGTGCACGATGCTGGCGGTGCAGGCCGAGGGGCGGAGCGTGGTGACCATCGAGGGCTTGGCGTCGGGTGACGAGCTGCACCCGATGCAGGCGGCGTTCCGCGAGCATCACGGGCTGCAGTGCGGGTTCTGCACGCCGGGGATGATCATGAGTGCCGTGGACCTGTTGCAGCACAACCCGCGCCCGACGGAGGCCGAGATCCGCGAGTGGCTGGAGGGCAACATCTGCCGCTGCACGGGCTACCACAACATCGTCAAGGCGATCGACGCCGCTGCCAAGACCATGGCCGGCGAGAAGATCGCGGCCGAGTGAGGGGAGGGGGGCCATG
>JBMCMJ010000156.1:0-6367 GCA_048615135.1 Pseudomonadota bacterium | reverse complement strand
CAGGGGGCCAAAAGCCCCCTGAACCTTCAGGCCGCGTCGGCCGCCAGCACGCAGCGGGCCCAGCGGCGGTCGTGCCAGCGGCGGATCGGCGGCAGTTCGGCGCGGCAGACGTCCATCGCGTGCTTGCAGCGCGGCGCGAAGGCGCAAGCGGTGGGGCGGGTTTCGAGCGCCGGCGGGGCGCCGGGGATGGCATCGAGCCGCTCACCGGGCTTGGCGCCGACGAGGTTCGCCGCCAACAGGCCGTGGGTGTAGGGGTGCTTCGCCTCGCGAATGATCTCGGCCGTGGTGCCGGTCTCGACGAAGGCGCCGGCGTACATCACGGCGATCCGGTCGGACACCTCGACGGCAACGCCGATGTCGTGGGTGACGAAGATCACCGACATGCCGAACTCCTGCTGCAATTCGCGCAGCAGCAGCAGGATCTGGATCTGCACGGTCGCATCGAGCGCGGTGGTCGGCTCGTCGGCCAGGAGCAGCTTGGGCCGGCAGGCCAGCGCCAAGGCGATCATCGCCCGCTGCCGCATGCCGCCCGACATTTCGTGGGGATAGGCCCGAAGGCGGCGCTCGGGCGAGGGAATCCGCACGCGCTCCAGCATCTCGAGTGCCCGCGCCATGGCCGCCTTGTGGGTGACGCCCTCGTGCCGGACGACCGATTCCGCGATCTGCTCGCCGATGGTGTAGACCGGATCGAGCGCCAGCATCGGGTCCTGGAAGATCATCGACACCGTGCCGCCGCGGTGGTCGGCCAGCCGGCGGCCCTGCATGGTCAAGACGTCCGCGCCGCCGACCCGCACCCGGCCGCCGATCTCGGTCCGGTTTTCGGGCAGCAGGCGCAGCAGCGTTTTCAGGGTGACGCTCTTGCCGGAGCCGCTCTCGCCCAGGATCGTCAGCACCTCGCCCGCATCGAGGGTGAAGCTGACCCCGTTGACGGCGAACACGTCGCGCTTGCCCTTGAAGCGGACGGTGAGGTCCTCGACCTCGACCAGGGGAGGCTCGGTCATGCCGCGCGGGCCTCCTCGCCGAGCAGGTGGCAGGCGGCGCGATGCCGTTCGGCCAAGAGGTGCGGGGGAGGTGCGATCTCGCCGCAGCGGGCGAAGGCGTGGCGGCAGCGGGTGTGGAACCGGCACCCGGCGGGCGGGTCGATCGGGTTCGGCGGATCGCCGCTGAGGGGGACCTCGGTGGTCCGCCGGTCGGGGTCCATCGACGGCATCGCGGCGAGCAGCGCCTGGGTGTAGGGGTGCCCCGGATGGTCGTAGATCGCCTCCACCGGGCCGATCTCCGCGACCTCGCCCAGATACATCACCATCACCCGGTCGCTGATGAAGCGCACCACGTTCAGGTCGTGGGAGATGAAGACGTAGGTGAGCTTGCGCTCCTGGCGGAGGTCGACCAAGAGGTTGAGCACCTGGGCTTCGACCGACTTGTCGAGCGCCGAGACCGCCTCGTCGAGCACGATCACCTCCGGCTCGAAGGCAAGGGCCCTTGCGATGTTCACCCGCTGGCGCTGCCCGCCGGACAGTTCGTGCGGGTAGCGCCCGGCGAAGCGCGACGGATCGAGGCCGACCCGGTCGAGGAGGTCGCGGGCGAGCTTGGTTGCCTTGCTTTCCGCCACGCCGTGGACCTGCGGGCCGAAGGCGATCGCGTCCGCCATGGTCAGGCGCGGGTTGAGCGAAGCGTAGCTGTCCTGGAACACCATCTGCACGTGCCGGCGCAACTCGCGCAAGCCGAGGTCGCGGCCGAGCAGCTTGCCGGCGAAGGTGATCTGGCCCGTATCCGGCTCGATCAGCTTGACGAGCAGCCGGGCCGTGGTCGACTTGCCGCAGCCGCTCTCGCCGACGATGCCGAGGGTTTCGCCCGGCGCCACGTCGAAGCTCACGCCGTCGACCGCGCGCACCACCTTGGGGCGGCCGAAGAGGCCGCCCTTGATCGGGAAGTGCTTGACCAGGCCCTCGACGCGGAGAATCGGCTCGGCGCTCATGCCTTGATGTCCATCGCCGAGCGGAGCCCGTCGCTCAGCAGGTTGAAGGAGATCGAGGTGAGGAAGATCATCACGCCGGGCAGGGCTGCGAGCCAGGGCTGGACGTAGATGGCGTTGCGGAGCGTGTTGAGCATGAGGCCCCATTCGGGCTCGGGTGGGCGGACGCCGAGCCCGAGGAAGGAGAGCCCGGCGGCGAGGATCATCGACACCGAGATCAGGCTCGTGGCGTAGACGAAGATCGGTCCCAGCACGTTGCCGAGGACGTGCACGCGGACCACGGTGAAGGCATTGGCGCCGCTCGCGCGCGCGGCCTCGACATATTCGAGCTTGCGCACGCCGGTGGTGACGCTCTCCGCGATGCGGGCGATCGGCGGGACGAAGACGATCGTCAGCGCGATCAGGCCGTTGACGATGCCGGCGCCGAGCGCCCCCGACAGGGCGATCGCGAGCAGCACCGAGGGGAAGGCGAAGAGCACGTCGAGGGTGCGCATCACGAGGGAATTGAACGTGCCCCCGATGAACCCGGCGGCGATGCCGATGGCCGAGCCGACCACGAAGGCGATCAGCACCGGCGTGATGCCCATGAACAGCGACAGCCGGCCGCCGTGGATCAGGCGGCTCAGCATGTCGCGGCCCAGTTCGTCGGCGCCGAGCGGATAGCCGGGCGTGCCGATCGGCGCGAGACGCCGCAGCATGGTGCCGTGATAGGGATCGGCAGGCGCGATCCACGGCGCGAACACGGCGAGGCTCAAGAGGATCAGGATCACGACGCCGGCACCCATGGCGACCGGATCGCGGGCGAGCCTCCGGCTCACCGTCTGCCAGTAGCCGGGCGACTTCTCGATGGTGGCGAGGGCACGCAGCTGGTCGGCCGTGGCGCTCATGGCTCAGCTCCGCTGCACGCGAGGATCGAGGGCCGTCTGCACCACGTCGACCGTCAGATTGAGGACCACGAAGAAGAGGGCGAGCACCAGGATGGTGCCCTGCAGGAGCGGCAGGTCGCGCTGGAAGATCGCCTGGCCCAGGAGATAGCCGGTGCCGGGCCAGGAGAACACCGTCTCGATCAGGATCGAGCCGCCGAGCAGATAGCCGAGCTGCAGGCCCATCACGGCCAGGGCGGTGGGGGCGGCGTTCTTGATGACGTGGCGCAGCACGCCCCGGTCCAAAAGCCCCTTGGCGCGCAGCCCCGAGACGAACTCCTGGCTGAGGATGTCCGCGACGAGGGCCCGCACCGTGCGGGCGACGATGCCCATCGGGATCACCGACATGGTCACGGCCGGCAGGATCAGGTGGCGGATGTGCGCCCAGTCCCACGCCCAGGTCGAGGAGCCGCCCGGCCCGGCACCGGTCGCCGGCAGCCAGTTGAGCTGCACCGAGAAGATGATGACGAGCACCATGCCCAGCCAGTAGTGCGGCACGGAGACGCCGATCACCGAGACGAACGACGCCGCCTTGTCGATCCAGGTGTCGCGGAAATAGCCGGCGACGAAGCCGAACAGCGAGCCGAGCGTGAAGCCGATCAGCGTGGCGACGACGGCCAGCATGAAGGTATTGCCGAGTGCCCCCCAGACCTCCGCCGCCACCGGCCGGCTGGTCGCGATCGAGGTGCCGAGATCGCCCGTCAGGGCTCGCCCGAGCCAGATGAGGAACTGCTCCACATAGCTCCGATCGAAGCCGTAGAGCGCCATCATCTGGGCGCGCAGTTCCATCGACGCGTCCGGCGGCAGCACCGAGACGAGCGGATCGCCCGGCGAAACGTGGACCAGCGCGAAGCACACGACGGCCACGCCCAGCATGATGGGCAGGGTGTAGAGGATGCGGCGGGCGGTGTAGATCAGCATGGCGAATGCCGGGCCGCCCGCCCCCATCGGGAACGGGCGGCCCTCGGGCTCAGTCGAGGGTCATGGGGGCGATGTCGATGAACCAGCTCTTCGGCTGGACGACGTTGCCGACCCGCGGCGACATGGCGCGCGGCCCCACGTCGTGCGCCACCCACAGGAACGGCGCCTCCTCGACGATGCGCTTGTGCAGCCGGGCGAGTGCTGCGTCGCGCTCGGCGTCGTCGAACGCCGTCCGGGCATCCGCCACCAGCCCGTCGAACTCGTCGTTGCCGAAATAGCCCCAATTGTTCGAGACCGGCGGGAACGTCGCGGTCGAGACGAAGCGGACCATGGCGAAGAACGGGTCCATCGCCGCGAAGGTGACGTTGATGGCGTTCGCCCCGCGCGCCGTTTCGTCGGTGGCGCCGCGCCGCCAGTTGGTGAACAGCGTGTTCCACTCGATGACGTCGAGCTCGACGTCGAAATAGCATTCGCGGAGTGCTTGCTGCAGGTACTCGTTCATCGGGATCGGCTGCATCTGGCCGGAGCCCGAGGCCGAGGTCTGCACCTTCACCCGCAGGGGGTTCGAGGCCGACCAGCCGGCTTCGGTCATCAACGCCTGAGCGGCCGGCAGATCGTAGCGGATGTCGAACTCGGGATCACCCCACCAGGGATGGTCCGGCGGCACGGTGCCCTTGGGAATACCCATGTAGCCGCCGAGGAGCGCCTGCAACTCCTCCCGGTTCACGCACAGGTTGGCCGCGTGGCGGACCCGCTGGTCGAGCCAAGGCGAGCCCTCGGCGAAGGAGAACTGCCAGGGCCAGACGTGCGGCTGCGGGTTCGAATAGATGGTGAAGCCACGGCTCTCGATCGCCGGGATGGCATCGGGGGCAGGGGCCTCGATCCAGTCCACCTGACCGGACAGCAGTGCGGCGGTGCGGGCATTGGCGTCGGGCAGCGGCAGCAGCACCACCCGGTCGATGGTCGGCGTGCGCTCCGGATCCCAATAATCCGGGTTGCGCACCATCTCGAACCGCTCGCGGGGAACCAGCCGTTCGCCCTCGAACGGGCCGGTGCCCGACGGATCGGCGGCGAAGGCCGCCCAGGCTTGCGCGGCGCGTTCGACCGGATCGGTGATGCTCTCGGGCACCGCGTCGAACTTGGCCTGCCAGTGCGTCGGCGAGGCGATGAACAGGTTGGTCAGGTTGATCGGCAGGAAGCTGTCCGGCACGGCGGTGGTGAGTTCGACCGTGAACTCGTCGATCACCCGCGCCGAGCGGAGATTGGGCATGCGCGAGACGGTCACGCCGATCTGGTCCGGGGCATAGTGGGGTGCGGCTTCGTCGAGGACCTTTTGGACGTTCCAGACCACCGCTTCGGCGTCGAACGGCGAGCCGTCGTGGAAGGTCACCCCCTCGCGCAGCTCGAAGATCCACTTGGTCGTGTCGTCCGGATCGACCTGCCAGGAGGTGGCGAGGCCCGGCACGATGACGCTCGGCTCGTCGAATTCGGAGAGGTCCCAATGGGTCAGCGCGTCGAACATCGGGATGCCGGTGAACCGGTTGCCCTCGAAGCCCTGGTCGGGCTGGCCGGTGGTCCGCGGGATGTCGGCGGCGGTCATGCCGATGGTGAGCACCTTTTCGGCCGCCGCGGGCGCGATCGCGGCGGTGAGGGCGGTCGTTGCGACGAAGGCCAAGGCCAAGCGGCGCAGCGCGAATGCTGCCATGGGTCCGTGTCTCCTCTTCTGCGGGGTGGCCCCCAGCGGCAGCCCCCGCGATTTTCGAGCGACGTCACGCGTCCGACCTTGGTATGCATCGTCCATGCCAACACGTCCCGCAAGCCCGGATCGAACGATGCGCATCCTCCTGATCAACCCGAACACGACGGCCGCCATCACCGAGCGGGTCGCCGACGTCGCCCGCCGGGTGGCGGCCGACGCCGGTGCCTCGTGTACCTTCGATGCGGCGACCGGCCGGTTCGGTGCGGCCTACATCGCCAGCGAAGCGGCCTCGGCCATCGCCGCCCACGCGGCGCTGGATGCCTTCGCCACCCACTACGAGGGTCACGACGCCGTCCTGCTCGCCTGTTTCGGCGATCCCGGTCTTGCCGGGCTGCAGGAGCTTTCGCCGGTGCCGGTGGTCGGAATGGCCGAGGCCGCCTGTCATCAGGCCTGCCTCGTCGGCCAGCGCTTCGCCATCGTCACGGGTGGCGAGCGCTGGGGCGCGATGCTGCGGCGGTTCGTGGCCGGCATCGGTCTCGCATCGCGGCTCGCCGACGTCGTGACCGTAGCACCGAGCGGCGGCGAGATCGCGAGGGACCCGGACCAGGCTCTGGCGATTCTGGAGGCATCCTGCCGGTTCGCTGTGCAGAGCTCCGACGCCGATGTCGTGGTCCTGGCCGGCGCCGGCCTGGCGGGCATAGCCCATCGCCTGGATGTCCCCGTTCCGGTTCTCTGCTCGACGGCGGCGGCGGTGGAGACGACACTGGCCATCGCCAGGCTCGGTCTGCCCAAGCCCCGCAGCGGCGGACGGGCGCCGACCCCGGCCGTGGCGAGCCAAGGTCTCGAGGA
>JBMCMJ010000155.1:0-6401 GCA_048615135.1 Pseudomonadota bacterium | reverse complement strand
TGAACGGCACGCCGAACCGTTCCACGAAGCGGGGCTTGTCGGAGGGTCCGTCGTCGGCGACGACCATGCTGTCCGGATCGCGGCGCCGCATGTAGGCGTCGACGTAGTTGACCGCAGCACCATTGCGACAACGTGCCACGGTCGCCTCGGCGACGTAGCCGTGGCCGGGCGTCTCGTAGCCGACCTCGAAGAGGTCGCAGCCGGGCCCACCGCAGGCCATCTCCAGCAATTGTTCGCGGGTCTCCGCCACCGTCACCTTCGGCGCTGCCGCGATGATCGCGGCCACATGGGGCGGCAACGCGAAGTTCACGCGGGATTCGGCCAGAGCAACCTGGTCCATGGGCGACCTTCCTCATATGCCATCGAAGTGCAACGGGGGTGATACGTCGAGTTTGATTTTAGCCGGAATGGCGTCGTGAGGCGCGTTGGCGTTTCGTCTTGGCGTTGTATCGACCAACGCTGAGCGACGGGCGTCCAATGCGGCCGAGTTGGCAGGCGAATTCATCCGGCGAGGGACAACCCGTGCAAGCCGTCGGCGATCCCGCCGATCGCGTCGGGGCAGCGGGTGGGCGGGGGCGCCCGGCCCCCGCGCCTTCGGTTTTCGGACCGGCGGGCGGTCAGGGACGGAGCGGGTGGAGATCGAGGTGCGGCAGGGCCTCGCGCTTGCGGACGATGTGGTGCTCCGCCTCGATGGTGCGCACGGTGCCGGTCTTGGAGCGCATCACGATCGAGTGGGTGTGCAGGCTGTCGCCGATGCGGCGCACCCCGCGCAGCATGGTGCCGTCGGTCACCCCGGTGGCGGCGAACATGACGTCGCCACGGGCGAGTTCCAGGGTGTCGTAGACCCGGTCCAGATCCTCGATGCCGACCCGCCGCGCGCGCTCCTTCTCGTCCTCGTTGCGGAACAGGAGCTTGCCCTGGATCTGGCCGCCGATGCAGCGGAGTGCGGCGGCCGCGAGCACGCCCTCCGGGGCGCCGCCGGAGCCGAGGTAGATGTCGACGCCCGCATCCTCGCGGGCGGTGGCGATGACGCCCGCCACGTCGCCGTCGCGGATCAGGCGGATGCGGGCCCCGGCCTCGCGGACCTTGCGGATCAGCTCGGCGTGGCGCGGCCGATCGAGGATGCAGGCCACGAGTTCGGCCACGGGGATGCCCTTGCACTCGGCGAGCCGGCCGAGGTTTTCGCTCGGCTCGTCGTGGATGTTGATCACGCCGTCGGGCAGGCCGCCGCCGACCGCGATCTTCTCCATGTAGACGTCCGGGGCATTCAGGAAGTTGCCCTCGGTGGCCATGGCGATGACGGCCATCGCGTTGGAGCCGCCGGTCGCGGTGATCGTCGTGCCCTCCAGCGGGTCGAGGGCGATGTCGACCTTCGCCCCGCGGCCGGTGCCGACCTTCTCGCCGATGTAGAGCATCGGCGCCTCGTCGCGCTCGCCCTCGCCGATCACCACCGTGCCGTCGATGTCGAGCGCGTTCAGCGCGTTGCGCATGGCGTCGACCGCCGCCTGGTCGGCCGCCTTCTCGTCGCCGCGGCCCATCAGACGGGCGCTGGCGATCGCCGCCGCCTCCGTCACGCGCACCGTCTCCAGCGCCATGTTACGGTCTTCGCCTTGATAGCTCGCCATCGTCCTCTCCGGCCTCGTCGTCTGGGTCCGCACCCTGCGTGCCGACCCTTATGTCGATGACAACGTCTCGATGCGCAACGCCTTCGGCGGCTCGCGCACGGCGGCGAGACCCGCGATGGCCTCGAGCGCAAGACGCATCGCCGCCTCGTCGGTCTCGTGAGTGGTGAGCACGATCGGCACCGGCTGGTCGGTGGCGCGGGTGCGCTGGATCATGCTCTCGACCGAAACCCCCTGGTCGCGCAGGCACGACGCCACGTCGGCCAGCACGCCCGGCCGGTCGTCGACCGTGAGGCGCAGGTAATAAGCCCCGCGCCGGTCGGTGATCGGCGCGCTCTCGGCCCGGACGAGCGCCGCCGTGGGCACACCGAAGACCGGGGCGCGAAAGCCGCGGGCGAGATCGACCAGATCGGCGATCACCGCCGAGCCGGTCGGCTCGGCCCCGGCACCACGCCCGACGAAAGTGGTCGAGCCGACCGCGTCGCCCTCGGCCACCACCGCGTTGAACACGCCCTCGATCTGCGCGATGGGCGTGCCGGCCGGGACCATGCACGGGTGCAGGCGCTGCTGCAGGCCGCGCTCGGTCCACTCGGCGATGCCGAGCAGCTTGATGCGGTAGCCGAGTTCCTCGGCGAAGGCGATGTCGGTCGCGGCCACCTCGCGGATGCCCTCGACGTGGACCGACCCGAACGCGGGCTCGACGCCGAAGGCGATCGCCGCGAGCAGGGCCAGCTTGTGCGCGGCGTCGATGCCGTCGACGTCGAAGGACGGGTCGGCCTCGGCGTAACCCAGCGCCTGGGCTTCGGTGAGCACGTCGTCGAAGTCGCGGCCGGTCGCCCGCATGGTCGAGAGGATGTAGTTCGAGGTGCCGTTGAGGATGCCGTAGACGCGCCGGATGCGGTTGGCCGCAAGGCCTTCCTTGAGCGCCTTGACGATCGGGATGCCGCCCGCAACGGCGGGCTCGAAGGCGAGGGTGACCCCGGCCTCCTCTGCGGCTCGGGCAAGCTCGGCGCCGCGGTGCGCGAGCAGCGCCTTGTTGGCCGAGACGACCGCCTTGCCGGCACCGAGTGCCGCACGGGTGAGTTCCAGTGCTATGCCGTCTTCGCCGCCCATCAGCTCCAGCACGACGTCGACCTCGGTGTCGTGCGCCAGAGCCAGGGGGTCGTCGTGCCAACGATAGGCGTCGATCGCGACCGGGCGCGGCTTGGCCCGGTTGCGGGCGCTGACCGCCACCACCCGGAGCGGGCGCCCGGCGCGCGCCGCCAGCAGTTCCGCCTGCCCCTGGAGGATGGCGAGCGTGCCGCAGCCGACCGTGCCGAGGCCGGCGATGCCGATGCGCAAGGGTGCGGTCATGCCGGCACCTCCACCGGCACGCGGTTGTCGTGCCGCTGCAGGAACGTCTTCACGTTGCGCACCGCTTGGCGCAGCCGGTGCTCGTTCTCGACCAGGGCGAGGCGGACGAAGCCGTCGCCGTGCTCGCCGAAGCCGAGGCCGGGCGCGACCGCCACGTTGGCCTCCTCCAGCAGGAGCTTGGAGAAGGCGAGCGAGCCCATGTCGCGAAAGGCCGGCGGCAGCGGTGCCCAGGCGAACATGGTGGCGTCGGGACTCGGCAGCGGCCAGCCGGCGGCGTTCAGTCCCTCGACCAGCACGTCCCGACGGCGCCGGTAGCGGGCACGGATGTCGTCGACGCAGTCCTGCGGGCCGTTCAGAGCCGCGGTCGCCGCCACCTGGATGGGGGTGAACGCACCGTAGTCGAGATAGGACTTGATGCGGGTCAGCGCCTTGACGAGGTGGCGGTTGCCGGCGGCGAAGCCGATCCGCCAGCCGGGCATGGAGTAGGTCTTGGACAGGCTGGAGAACTCGACGGCGACGTCGAAGGCGCCTTCCACCTCGAGGATCGAGGGCGGCGGGTCGCCGAAGTAGATCTCGGCATAGGCGATGTCCGAGAGCAGCCACAGCTCGTGCCGCCGGGCGAAGTCGACCATCTCGCGGTAGAAGGCGAGATCGCAGGTCTGAGCGGTCGGATTGGAGGGGAAGTTCAGCACCACGGCGGTCGGTGCCGGCACCGAATGCTGGGTGGCGTGGGCGATCTCGCGGACCAGATCGACGCCCGGACCGATCGGGATGTGGCGGATCGAGGCGCCGGCGATGATGAAGCCGAAGGCATGGATCGGGTAGCTCGGATTGGGCACCAGGATGGTGTCGCCCGGGGCAGTGATCGCCTGGGCGAGGTTGGCGAGCCCCTCCTTGGAGCCGAGCGTGGTGCAGACCTCGGTCTCGGGGTCCAGCTTCACGCCGAAGCGCCGGGCGTAGTAGCCGGCGAGTGCGCGCCTCAGCCCCGGAATGCCGCGCGAGGCGGAATAGCGATGGGTCTTGGGGTTGCGTACCGTTTCGGTGAGCTTCTCGACGATGTGCGCGGGCGTGGCGCCATCGGGGTTGCCCATGCCGAGGTCGATCACGTCGCGCCCGGCCGCGCGCGCCTTCGCCTTCATCTCGTTGACCTCGGCGAAGACGTAGGGCGGCAGTCGGCGCATGCGGTGGAAATCGGGGGTGCGCACGGAAGCTCTCTCGCTCGGAGCGGCGCCGGCGCGCAGGCTCGCGCCGGCATGCCGATGGCCAGGGATTAGCGTCGGACGCGCACTTCTGCCAGATCGACCGGCCGATCGCCAGCCAGGACCGCGATGTCCACCACCTCCAGACCGTCCTCGGCCAGCGCTTCGACGATGGCACGACCGCGCGGTTCGACCAGGGCCGGGTCGCCATGCACCACCACGTCCCAGCGGCCGCCGCTGCCCGCCAGGGCAAGGGCGTTCGCCAGCCGGGCGCGCTCCAGCGGCACCAGCGCGCGACCGTCGGGCGCAAAGACGACCGCCGTGACCACGATGGGGGCCGGCGGCGGCGGCGGCGGCGGATCGCCCAGTTCCAGGCGCCGCTCGAGCAGCACGCGATCCCGGCTCGCGGCCTCCGCCAACTCGACCAGTCCGTCGGCCTCCATCAGGTCGTCGCCGATCAGCGGCGGGATCACCGGCTCGGGCAACGGCGGCCTGGGGACGCCGGTGATCGGGGCGGGAGGCAACGATGCGGCTGGCGGCACCGCCTCGATCCGGCCGAGACGCGCCGCCACCACGCCGCTCGCCGCGCGCGATTCCGCGCGGTCGACCTGCAGATTGTCCATTACCGCGCGGCGCTCGGCGGGGGCGAGCAGGGGCGCCGGCCGTTCGGGCACGTCGGCGAAGTCCGGCCGCGCCCCGCCTTCGGGTGCCGGATCGGCCGCGCAGCCCGCGAGCAGCAGCAGGAGGGGCAGGACGTACCGACGGCTGGTGCCGGACGACGATTGTGGGCTTAAGCTCGCACGCATCTTTCGCTACAACGCACTTGCAGCAATGCTGGTGGCTCGAATACGGACGACGGTTTCGGTACGCGCGGGGTCGATCACGACGGCCTCCGGGCGTGCGTGCCTTCCCGCCTTCCCCGTCGTGGCACAAACATAAGGGCACTCTCGATGACGCAACGCCAAAGCTCCGTTCCCGTGCAGTCCGAGGAACTGACCGCGATCATGGGCGAGATCGCGGAGAAGAGCCAGAAGCTCGTACAGGACTTCGTCGAACGGCAGCGTCCGGGCGCCCTCCTGCAATCGTCCGCGGACCCGCTGAACATCGGCCCGGCCTATGCCGAGTTCGCAACCCGGATGTTCACCAACCCGATGCAGCTGATGCAGGGCCAGTACGATCTCTGGCAGGGCTACATGCGGCTCTGGCAGACCACCGGCCAGCGGATGATCGGGCAGGAGACCGCGCCGGTGGCGAGCCCGGCCCGCGACGACCGCCGCTTCCGCGACCCGGCGTGGAACGACAACCTGCTGTTCGACTTCATCAAGCAGTCCTACCTCTTGAGCGCGCGCTATCTGGTCGACACCGTCGAACGGCAGGAAGGCCTGGACGCCAAGACCAAGCACAAGCTCGAGTTCTACACCCGGCAGTTCGTCGACGCGATGGCGCCGTCCAACTTCGCGCTGACCAACCCGGAAGTGCTCAAGACCACGCTCGAGACCCGCGGCGAGAACCTGCTGCGCGGGCTCAAGAACATGTTGGAAGACCTCGAGCGCGGCAAGGGCAAGCTCGCCATCAAGATGACCGATTTCGACGCGTTCGAGCTCGGTCGCAACATCGCCCTGACCCCCTGCAAGGTCGTCTACCAGAACGATCTGATGCAGCTCCTGCAATACGAGCCAGCGACCGAGACCGTCCACAAGCGGCCGCTGATGATCGTGCCGCCGTGGATCAACAAGTTCTACATCCTCGACTTGCAGGCGAAGAACAGCTTCATCAAATGGGCGGTGGAGCAGGGCTTTACCGTGTTCGTGCTCTCCTGGATCAATCCGGACGAGACCTACGCGCAGAAAAGCTTCGAGGACTACATGTTCGAGGGGCCGCTCGCCGCGCTCGACGCGATCGAGCAGGCGACCGGCGAGCGCGACGTGACGGCGATCGGCTATTGCCTCGGCGGCACCCTGACGAGTGCGACGGCCGCCTACATGCGGGCGAAGGACGACGACCGGATCAAGGCCCTGACCTTGTTCACCACCATGCTCGACTTCTCCGATGCGGGCGACCTCGGCGTATTCATCGACGAGGAACTGCTTGCCTCGCTCGAGGACACCATGGCGCAGCGCGGCTATCTCGACGGCCGCGAGATGGCCACGACCTTCAACATGCTGCGCGCCAACGACCTGATCTGGTCGTTCGTCGTCAACAACTACCTGCTCGGCAAGGACCCGTT
>JBMCMJ010000154.1:0-6478 GCA_048615135.1 Pseudomonadota bacterium | reverse complement strand
GCTTTCGCCGGATCTTCTTCGTGGCGCTTTTGGCGCTCGGCGCCAACATGATCGTCCGAGCCGCCCTCTGAGCGGCGTCAGGCGGCGGCCCAACCTTCCAGGACGCGCTCGAGATTGCGACCGAGCGCCGGGCTCGGATAGCCCCCCTCCTGCACCAGCACCGTCGGCCAGCGGCGCCGGGCGATCCGTTCGGCGATCCGCGCGAAGCCATCGGTCGTGACGCGGAACGCGGCCAGTGGGTCACCCTCGTGGATGTCGAGACCGAGCGCGACGACCAGCACCTCCGGGCCATGCGCCGCCACCCGATCGAGGGCCGCTTCCAACGCCTCCAGATAGGCCGCATCGTCGGTTCCGAGCGGTAACGGCAGGTTGACGGTTGCCCCTTCGCCCGCACCCTGGCCACGCTCGTGGGCATAGCCCCAGAACCAGGGATAGAACACGCTCGGATCGGCGTGCAGCGAGACATGCAGCACGTCGCCCCGGCCGTAGAAGATGGCCTGGGTGCCGTTGCCGTGATGCACGTCGACATCGAGGATCGCGACCCGCGCGCCGCCGGTCCGCGCCACCTCCGCGGCGATCGCGGCGTTGTTCAGAAAGCAGAAGCCGGCCGCCATGTCGGCAAAGGCATGGTGTCCGGGCGGACGGCAGAGCGCGTAGGCGACGGGGGCGCCCTCGAGCACCAGCCGGGCGGCGTGGGCTGCCGTCGCGGCCGCGGCCCGGGCCGCCGTCCAGCTGTGCTCCCCGAGCGGGCAGGCGGTATCCCCCATATGCCAGCCGGCCCGGCCGACGATGTGGGTGGGATAGCTCGCGTGCGGCCGTTGCGGGTGGACGTTCGCCACGACCTCGGCCCCGCCACCCACCGCCTGCCAAGCCGGCCAAGCGTCTTCGAGGAAGGCGAGGTAGCGGGCATCGTGCACGGCCGCGAGGAGCGCCCCATCCAGCGGTGGCGGCGTTACCGCAACGAGCCCGCAGCGCTGCGCCGCTGCCAGCAGCGTGGTGCCGCGCTCGGCGCGCTCCGGGCTGGCCGCGGGCTGCCCGCGCAGCAAAAAGAACCGCGGATCGTGCAGGGCCTGTGCCGGGTCGTACACGACGGCATAGGTCACGGGGTGCCTCCTTCGACACGGGTGGCGGCGGCCCAGGCTTCGAGCCGCCGCGCGGTATCGGTCACGGGCCGCCAGCCGAGGCTGCGAAGGGCGCTCGTGTCGACCACCAGCGGCTCGAACAGACGGGCCGCCATGTCCCCGCGCCCGAGCAGACGCAAGGCCGGGGCGAGCAGCACGGGCGGTACGGGCAGCAAGCCGGGCGAACGACCGAGCCCGCGGCGCAGCGCGCGGAGCATGTCGGCCAGTCCGAGCGGCCGTTCGTCGGCGACCAGAAACGGGCGGCGCAGCGGCCCCGGCGCTTCGAGGAGCGTGGCGACGGCCTCGACCAGCCCGTCGACCGCGAGCAGCGAGCGCGGCGCCCGAGCCGCCCCGAACGGCAGCGGCACCGACCGCCGCGCGAGAGCGAGCAGGCTCTCCAGGTTGCCGCGGGCACCTGCACCGTAGACCAGGACGGGGCGCAGGGCCGCCCAATCGATGTCGAGGCGCATGAGCGCCGCCTCGGCGCGCAACTTCGAGCGGCCATAGGCATCGATCGGTGCCGGCGCCATCTCCTCGGTGAGGGTCCGCGCCGCACTCGGGCCCGACTGGGCACGGACCGAGGAGAGAAAGACGAACCGGCGCACCCGGGCCCGCTCCCCGGCCCGGGCCAGCGTCTCGGTCGCGTCGGCGTTGATCGCCAGCATCTCCGCCTCGTCGACGCCCGCCGGTTGATGGGCGAGCCCGGCGCTGTGAACGATCGCCTCCACACCCGCAAGGGCCTCGCCGAGCATGGCCGGCCGACGGAGATCGCCGATCACGGCGGAGGTGGCACCGGCCGGCAGATCGGCCTCGCGGCGGACCAGCGCCCGCACCCGATAGCCGCGCTCGACGAGACCGCGCACGACGTGCCGGCCGACGAAGCCCGTCGCACCGCTGATGGCGACGAGCCGGCCGGTCATGCGATCCGTGTCCGCCAATGGCCGGCAAAGCGCATCGCGCAGACCGCGACCAGCCCTGCCCCCAGGCCCAGCACCAGAACGTCCGTGACCGTGTCGTCGACGGCGATCGAGAGGCCCGCGAGGGCGATCAGGGCCAGTTGCAGAAGCCCGACGTCGCGCACGATCGCAATCGGCGTGAAGCCGTTGGTCGTGGCCTGCTGATAGAAATGGCTGCGGTGCGCCTCCCAGAACCGCTCGCCCCGCCGGATGCGTCGGAGCAGCGTCCACGTGGCATCGATCAAATAGTAGAGCGGCAGGAGGAGTGCGGCCACAGGCTCGCCCGCACGGGCCAGCGCCAACAGCAGCACTGCGGCGAGCAGCCCGATCGGCAACGAGCCGACATCGCCGAGAAAGAGCCGTGCGACCGGCCGGTTGAAGGGGGCGAACCCGAGAAGGCCGCCGGCCAGCGCCGCCGCCAGCCACGTGACCCACGGCTCGACGATGCCGAGGAGGCCGAAGCCGGTCACCGCCAGCGTCAACGGCACCATTTGCGTGACCGTCAGCCAGTCGAGCCCGTCCATGAAATTGACCAGATTGACGAACCACACCCCGGCCAAAGCCAGGATCACGAATTCGACCGCCCAGGGACCGAGCCACGGCAGCAGCCGTTGGTCGGCGCCGAGCAGCCACAGGACGCCGACCACCGCCCCCGTCTGCACGGCGAGGCGGAGACCCGCGCCGAGAGGCCGGACGTCGTCCCAGGCACCGAGCAGGGCGAGCCCCGCTGCGGCGACGACCAACCCGGCGACCAGATGCGGTGCTGCCTCGATGGCGAGGCTGTGGACGGCACCGCCGAACACGACCAGCGCTGCTGCGACCACCGCCCAACCGCCGCCCTGGGGGGTCGGCAGGCTGTGGCTGGAGCGGGCGTTCGGCCTCGCCAGAGCGTAGCGCTGGAGCAGGGGGAGGCTGGCGCGAATGCCGACGAAAGCCAGGAACGCAGCGGCCAGGATCGCCGTCAGCGCCACGCGAACGCCTCCCCGGCGATGGCGACGAAGGGCTGGTCAAGGAAGAGCGTGTCTGCTTGCATCCGCAGGCATTGTCGGCTGGCTGGAAACGGACGGGCCGGCGCATCGTGGCGTGGAGCCCTTTTGAAACGACTGTTCGCGATTGTCCACGACGTGGTGATGGCGGCCCTGGCGCTGAGCCTCGGGCTCGTCCTGCGCTACGGTCCAAGTGGCATGCCGCCGGTCGAGGACCTGGCGCTGGCGATCGTGGTGTTCGGCCTGATCGCCGCGGTCGTGTTCCGCGTCATGGGGCTCGGCCGCGGCATGTGGCGGTTCGCCTCGCTGACCGATCTGCGCCAGATCGCCCTCGCCGCAACCGTGGTGGTCGCCGCCTTTCTCTTCGCCATGTTCACCATCAACCGGCTGGATGCCGTTCCACGGTCGGTGCCGCTCATCACGTGGTTCATCCTGGTCGTGCTCCTGGGCGCACCGCGGGTGATGTACCGGATGTGGAAGGATGGCGGACTGGATCTGGCACGCCGCCTCGGCGGCCTCGAACCCGATGGCCAGAACCTGCTGCTCGTGGCGACCGTCAGCCACGCGGATCAGGTGCTGCGCGGCCTCGGGCGCGAAGCCGGCCGGCGCTATCGGATCGTCGGCATCGTCGAGCCGCACGCCAAGAAGACCGGACGCGGCGTGCGTGGTGTGGAAGTCCTCGGCGGTGTCGACGACCTCGAAGGGATCGTCCAGCGCCTCGCCCGCCACGGTCTTGCCCCTGCCGCCCTGGCCGTCGCCGAACACGACCGTACGATCGTGCGCGACGTGACCGAGCGGGCGGTGCGACTGCGGCTCCCGGTCCGGCGGATCGCCCGCCCGGTGGGCTTGGGCGAGACGGAGCCGACGCTCGAAGACATCACGCTCGACGATCTGCTCGGCCGGCCGCGCGTCAATCTCGACCTGGAGCCCGTCCGCCAGCTCATCGCCGGCAAGTGCGTGCTCGTCACCGGCGCCGGTGGCAGCATCGGCAGCGAGATCGTGCGACAGGTCGCCCGCCACCAACCGGGCCGCCTCGTCCTGGTCGATCACGGCGAATACGCCCTCTACGAGATCGACCGGGAACTCGGCGAACAGGCACCCGCCCTGCCGCGCGCTGCGATGCTCGCCTCGGTCCGCGACCGCGACCGCATCGGGGGCATCTTCGCCGCGGAGCGACCGGCACTGGTGTTTCACGCCGCGGCGCTGAAACACGTGCCCCTGGTCGAGGCCAATGTAGCCGAAGGCATCCTCACCAACGTGCACGGAACCCGGGTGGTGGCCGATGCCGCCGTTGCGAGCGGCACCGAAACCCTCGTGATGATCTCCACGGACAAGGCGATCCGGCCGACGAGCGTGATGGGGGCGACCAAGCGTGTTGCCGAGGCCTATTGCCAAGCCCTCGACCTCCAGGGCACGGCCACGCGCTTCGTCACGGTGCGCTTCGGTAACGTGCTGGGCTCGACCGGCTCGGTGGTTCCGCTATTCAAGCAGCAGATCGCGGCCGGCGGCCCGGTCACGGTCACCCATCCGGACATGCGCCGCTACTTCATGACCATCGGCGAGGCGACCGAACTGGTTCTGCAGGCTGCGGCCGCTGCCGCCGGCGACGAGGTGCGGCGCGGCCGGATCTTCGTCCTCGACATGGGCGAGCCGATACGCATCGACGATCTCGCGCGGACGATGATCATTCTGGCGGGACTGCGGCCCGAAATCGACGTGCCGATCGCGTATACGGGCGTCCGCCCGGGCGAAAAGCTGTTCGAGGAGATCTTCGATCCGGCCGAGGGCACGGATCCGACCACGGTGGCGGGCGTGTTCGTCGCCGCCGCACGGCTGCTGGAACCGGGACCGCTGCGGCAGCGGCTCGATGTCCTGGTCGCCGCTGCCGAGGCGGGCGACGCCTGCCGTGCCCGGCACCTGCTCGGCGAGCTGATCCCGGAGTTCGCCTCGCCCGACGCCTCCGCGACGTCGACCGCCTCGGATCCGCGCCCTTCACAGGCGCCAGAGGTCGATCCCGTCCGGGCGTGACTCGCGCGGCAGCACGCCGGCGACGTCGCAGACGAGCCCTCGTCCACCGCTCAACAATCCCCGCATCAGCGGCCAGCCGCCCGTGACGAAGGCGCGGTGCGGTACGGCGAGCACGACCGCGTCGGCCGGCGGCAAGTCCTCGGCTGCCCGGCCGGGTATGCCGAACGCGGCCTCGACGTCGCCGGCCTCGACCAGGGGTTCGCACAGAGCGACCGCGCAGCCGAACCGGCGCAAGCCTTCGACCAGTTCGATCACCTGACTGTTGCGCAGATCGGGGACGTCGGGCTTGAAGGTGCCGCCGAGGACCGTCACGCGCAGACCCGAGACGCCGCGGCGGAGCAGTTGCTGCACGAGGCTCGTGGCGACGAAGTCGGCCATCGAGTCGTTGATCCGACGGCCCGCCAGGATCACCTCCGGGTGATAGCCCGTCCGTTGCGCGCGGTGGGTGAGATAGTACGGATCGACGCCGATGCAGTGGCCGCCGACGAGGCCCGGCCGGAAGGGCAAAAAGTTCCACTTGGTGCCGGCGGCGGCCAGCACGTCGTGGGTGTCGATGCCGAGGCGGTGGAAGATGAGCGAGAGCTCGTTGATCAGGGCAATGTTGAGGTCGCGCTGGGTATTTTCGATGACCTTCGCGGCTTCCGCCGTCTTGATGTCCGGCGCGCGATGGACGCCCGCGGTCACGACGCTGCCGTAGACGCGGGCGACGAGGTCCAGAGCCTGGGGGTCGGAGGCGGCGACGACCTTGGTGATGGTCTGCAGCCGGTGCTCCCGGTCCCCGGGATTGATCCGCTCGGGGCTGTAGCCGACCGCGAAGTCGCGCCCGAGCCGGAGGCCGCTCTCCGCCTCCAGCACCGGGACGCAGTCCTCCTCGGTAGCGCCCGGATAGACGGTCGATTCGTAGACCACCACGTCACCCGGCTTCAGCACCCGAGCGACCGTGCGCGAGGCCGCGAGCACCGGCTCCAAGTCCGGCAGACGGGCATCGGTGACCGGGGTCGGCACCGTGACGACGAAGAAATCGGCGCGCGCGAGCGCCGCCGGATCGGTCGTCAGGTGGAGATCGAGGCCAAAGAGGTCTTCGGTGGTCAGTTCGCCGGTTCGGTCCCGCCCGCGCGCCAACTCGTCGACCCGGCGGGCGTCGATGTCGAAGCCGATCACCGGGCCGATGCGGGCGAACGCCGCCGCGACCGGCAGGCCGACATAGCCGAGCCCGATGACCGCCACCCGGCGGCCATGTGCTGCCTCAGACACCGTAGTAATCCCGATACCAGTCGACGAACCGCCCGATACCCGTCTCGACCGAGGTGGTCGGCCGGTAGCCGACCGCGGCCTCGAGGGCCTGCGTGTCGGCGAAGGTCGCCGGCACGTCGCCGGGCTGCAGGGG
>JBMCMJ010000153.1:0-6599 GCA_048615135.1 Pseudomonadota bacterium | reverse complement strand
GTTGGCGGTGGAGGCCGAGTTTGTGCCAGACGTCGACCAGGGCTTCGGTCAGGTGCGAGACCAGTCGGTCGTTGTGGAGGGGGGTGGGGGTGATGCGCAGGCGTTCGGTGCCGCGGGCGACGGTGGGGTAGTTGATCGGTTGGATGTAGATGCCGTGCTCGTCCATCAGGAGGTCGGTGGCTTGTTTGCAGCGGATTGGGTCGCCGACCAGGACGGGGACGATGTGCGAGGGGTTGGGCATGACCGGCAGGCCGGCGCGGCTCAGTTCGCGCTTGACCGTGGCGGCGCGTTCCTGGTGGCGCTGGCGTTCGATCGAGCTGACCTTGAGGTGGCGGATGCTGGCGGTGGCGGCGGCGCAGATGGCCGGTGCCAGCGAGGTGGTGAAGATGAAGCCGGGGGCGGTGGAGCGGACGGCGTCGACGATGGCGGCGGAGGCGGTGATGTAGCCGCCCATGCAGCCGAACGCCTTGGCGAGGGTGCCCTGGATGATGGTGAGCCGCTCCATGAGGCCGCGCGCTTCGGCGACGCCGCCGCCGCGGGGGCCGTACATGCCGACGGCGTGCACCTCGTCGAGATAGGTCATGGCGCCGTAGCGGTCGGCGAGGTCGCAGATGGCCTCGATCTCGCCGATGTCGCCGTCCATCGAGTAGACGCTTTCGAAGGCGATCAGCTTGGCGCGGTCGCGGGGCAGGGCGGCGAGCAGGCTTTCGAGGTGGGCGAGGTCGTTGTGGCGGAAGATCTGCTTGGTGCAGCCGCTGTGGCGGATGCCCTCGATCATCGAGGCGTGGTTCATCGAGTCCGACAGGATGACGCAGTCGGGCAGCAGCTTCGCCACCGTGGAGAGGGTCGCGTCGTTGGCGATGTAGCCCGAGGTGAAGACGAGGGCTGCCTCCTTGTGGTGGAGGTCGGCCAGTTCTTCCTCGAGCATGACGTGGAAGTGGTTGGTGCCGGAGATGTTGCGCGTGCCGCCGGCGCCGGTGCCGAGGCGGGTGATGGCGTCGACCGCCGCCTCGCGGGTGGCGGGGTGCTGGCCCATGCCGAGATAGTCGTTGGAGCACCAGACCACCACTTCGCGCAGGCCGTGGGGGGTGTGGTGGTGGGCGAAGGGAAAGCGGCCCGCCTGGCGTTCCAGGTCCGCGAACACCCGATAGCGTCCCTCGGCGCGGATCGCCGCGACGGCGTCCTCGAAAAACCGGCCGTAGTCCATGCTGTCCTCTCTCCCGGGCGCCATCGCCCGAGCCTTCCACGCATCGTTCGACTTGGAATGATGTAAGGACGGGTTTACGCCTCGGGCAACCGAGACACCCGTCGCATATCGCCGCGGGCATCTGCCGAGAGGGGGAGGGGTCGGTGAGCGTCGACGAGGCGCCCGGCATTTGGGCCATCGAGCGGCCGGAGGGGCGCGCCTTGCCCATCCTGTTCGATTGTCCGCATTCGGGGGAGGACTATCCAAGCGATTTCGGCAGTTGCCAGCCGATCGAGGCGCTGCGCCCGGCGGGCGACGCGTTGGTCGACCGGCTGATCGCGGCGGCACCGGACCACGGCATCACGGTCATCAGGGCGCTGTTTCCGCGCGCCTATATCGACGTCAACCGCGCCGAGGACGACCTCGATCCGGAGTTGCTCGACGGGGTGTGGCCGACGCCGTTGCATCCGGGCCCGAAGTCGGATCTGGGGATCGGCCTGATCCGCCGGCTCGTGACGCCCGGCGTGCCGATCTACGACCGGAGGCTTGCCGTCGAGGAGGTGCGCGCGCGGATCGAGACCTACTGGCGGCCCTATCGCGCGCGGCTTCGGGCCTTGATCGACGAGACCGTGCAGACGCATGGCCGCTGCGTCTATCTGCAATGGCACTCGATGAAGGCGGTGGGCAACGCCGCGACGCCCGACGGGCCGGGTGTGCGCCGGCCGGACGTGGTACTCGGCGACCGGCGGAGCACGACCGCCCGACCCAGGTTCACCGGCCGACTGCGCAACCTGTTCGGCGACCAGGGGTTTCGCGTGCGGGTGAACCATCCCTATGCCGGTGCCGATCTCCTGCGGGTGGTCGGCGATCCGGCGCACGGCGTGGACGCGGTGCAGGTGGAGCTCAACCGTTCGCTGTTCATCGACGAGGAGACGGTCGAGCCGAACCGCCGGTTCGACGAGACGAAGGCGCGGGTCGAGGGCGTCATCGCGGCGCTGGCGGCCCGCCCCCTGCCGTGACGCCGGCACCGCGCCGGGCGAAGCTGGGCCTCGCACTCGGCGGCGGGGCGGCACGCGGCTGGGCGCATATCGGCGTGCTGCAGGTCTTGATGGCGGCGGGGCTGCGCTTCGACGTCATCGCCGGTGCGTCGATCGGCTCGGTGGCGGCGGCCGCCTATCTCTGCGACCGGCTCGACGAACTCGAGCAGGAGGCGCGCGACGCCAAGGGCCTGCGCCTCGCCCGCTATGCCGATCTCAAGATCGGCGGGGCCGGCCTGTTGGGCGGCGAGCGGTTGTTGCAGCGCTTTCGCCACCATTTCGGCGATGTGCGGGTGGAGGATCTGCCGATCCCGTTCGCCGGGCTGGCGCTCGACCTCGCCACCGGCACCGAACGGCTATTGACCAAGGGGCCCCTGCCGGAGGTGCTGCGTGCCTCGATTTCGCTGCCCGGCATCTTCGAGCCGGTGGTGACCGACGACGCCATCCTGATCGACGGGGGGCTGGTCCAGCCGGTGCCGGTCAATGCCTGCCGCGCGCTCGGCGCCGAGCGGGTGGTCGCGGTGGACCTGCTCGGCGACTACGAGGGCGTGGCGCGGGTGCGTGACCTGCAGCCGGGTGCCGCCTTCAAGGGCAACCCCTTGCGGGTGCTGACCGCGGCCTTCGCCGTGATCATGCGCGAACTGGGCCGGGCGCGGCAGGCGGGGGCTCCCGCCGACCTGATGATCGTGCCGGCGATCGGTCACCTGCAGACGCACGACTTCCACAAGGCCGAGGAGTTCATCGCCCTGGGGCGGATCGCCGCCGAGCAGTCGCTCGACGCGATCCGCGTGATCGCCGAGGCGCCGCCGCCCGAGCCGCTCGTGCCGCTGTCCGAATGAGGGCTTCGGAGGAGGAGGGGCAAGGGAGGAACAGCCGAGAAGGAAAGAGTCGGGGGACTTGATGGTCCCCCGCGCCCCCCGCGACGGCGTTGCCGTCGCCACTGAAGTGCTGACGGCCCTGGCCGTCAGCCGGGGGTGCAGGGGGCCAAAAGCCCCCTGCCTCTTTTCCCCTACCGAAGGGGCCGATCGGCCGGGGGTCAGGGGGGCATCGAGCCGCCCCGGGCTTGCCTTGCTTCCTTCTCTTTCGGGGCAGGAGCCTTCTCGGCAAAGGCGTTGACTTCGGGGGCGGGCTGCGGTCGTGTCCCGGTTCCTGTTCTTCCCAGAGGACGAGCGACGTCGATGCGGAATGCCGCGATTCCCGCCGTGATGCCCAACTACAATCGGTTGGACGTGGCCTTCGAGCGCGGCCGCGGCTGCGAGTTGTGGGCGGACGACGGGCGACGTTATCTGGACCTCACGGCGGGCATTGCCGTGGTCGGGCTCGGGCATTGCCATCCGCACGTCACCGAGGCGCTGACCGACCAGGTGCAGAAGCTCTGGCACACCTCGAACCTCTACCGGATCGGGGAATTGGAGCGGCTCTCCGAGCGGCTGGTGGCGCACACCTTCGCCGAGACGGTGCTGTTGACCAATTCCGGGGCGGAGGCGCTGGAGGGCTGCATCAAGATGGCGCGGCGGCATTTCCATGTCCGCGGCATGCCCGAGCGCAATCGGATCGTGACCTTCGAGGGCGCGTTCCACGGCCGGACGATGGCGACCATCTCGGCGGCCGGCGGGGCCAAGATGGTCGAGGGCTTCGCGCCCTTGCTGGAGGGCTTCGACCGGGTGCCGTGGGGCGATCACGATGCGCTGCACGAGGCGGTCGGGCCGCATACCGCCGCCATCCTGATCGAACCGATCCAGGGCGAGGGCGGCATCCGCGAGGTGCCCATCCCCTGCCTGAGGGGCTTGCGCGATCTGTGCGACCGCGAGGGCATTCTCTTGATGTTCGACGAGGTGCAGTGCGGCGTCGGGCGGACGGGAACGCTTTTCGTCCACGAGCAGGCCGGCATCGCGCCCGACGTGATGGCTGTCGCCAAGGGGATCGGCAACGGCTTTCCGGTGGGCGCGGTGCTCGCCACCGCGCACGCGGCGAAGGGCCTGACGCCCGGGACGCACGGCTCGACCTATGCCGGCAATCCGTTGGCCGCGCGGGTGTGCAACGCCGTGCTGGACGTGATGCTGGCGCCGGGCTTCCTCGAGCGGGTGAAGGTGGCGGGCGAGCGGCTGCGCGGCGGGCTCGCCGACCTCGCCGCGCGGCATCCGGCCGTGGTGGCCGAGGTGCGCGGGCGCGGGTTGATGCTGGGCTTGAAGCTGCACGTCGATGCGGCTTCCTTCAACAAGGTCCTCTTCGAGAAGGGCCTCCTGCTGGTGCCCGCGGCGGAGAACGTCTTGCGGCTGCTGCCGCCTTTGGTCATCGCCGATGACGAGATCGACGAAGCGCTGGCCACCCTGGATGCCGTTGCGCGCGAGATGACGCCATGAGCCCGAAGCATTTCCTCGACCTCGACGCCCTGGAGACCGACGCGCTCCGGGCGATCCTCGACCTTGCACGCGACTTGAAGCGCGAGCCCAGGCCGGTGCTGGCGGGCAAGGAGCTCGCCATGATCTTCGAGAAGAACTCGACGCGCACACGGGTCTCGTTCGAGGTGGCGATCCGCCAGCTCGGTGGGCACGCGGTGGTGATGAGCAGCGGCGAGACGCAACTCTCGCGCGGTGAGAGCCTGGCCGACACGGCCCGCGTGCTGTCGCGCTACGTCGATGCGGTGATGATCCGCACGACCGGCCACGGCAAGCTGCTGGCGATCGCCGAGCACGCCACCATCCCGGTAATCAACGGCCTGACCGACCGCTCGCACCCCTGCCAGATCATGGCCGACATCATGACCTTCGAGGAGCACAAGGGGCCGATCGCGGGGGCCAAGGTCGCCTGGGTCGGCGACGGTAACAACGTCGCCACCTCGTGGATCCACGCGGCGGTGCGGTTCGGCTTCGATCTGCACCTCGCCTGCCCGAAGCACCTCGCCCCGGACCCGACGCTGGTCGAGTGGGCGGGCGACCGGCTCACCTTGACCCGCGATCCCATCGAGGCGGTGATCGGCGCCGACGCGGTGGTGACGGATACCTGGGTCTCGATGGGGCACGCGGACGAAGAGGCGCGCATCCGTGCCTTGACGCCGTACCGGGTCGACGAGAACCTCATGGCGAAAGCCGCAAAGGAGGCCATCTTCATGCATTGCCTGCCCGCCCATCGCGGCCAGGAAGTCACCGATGCGGTGATGGACGGCAGGCACTCGGTGGTATTCGACGAAGCCGAGAACCGACTGCACGCGCAGAAGGGGATTCTCGCATGGTGTCTCTGCTGAACGACCGTCTTCTCCCGTTCCAACTCGAGCGCTCCGGCCTGCGCGGCCGGCTGGTGCGGCTGGGCCCGGTGGTCGACACGATCCTCTCCCGGCACGACTACCCGGACCACGTGGCGCATCTGGTCGGCGAGTTCGTCGTGCTGGGTGCCACGCTCGCGGGCGGCCTCAAGTTCGACGGCAGCTTCAGCCTGCAGGCCCGCGGCGACGGGCCCGTGCCGCTGTTGGTGGCCGACGTCACCAACGCGGGCGACATCCGCGCCTATGCCGAGACCCGCGAGACGGCGGCCCGCGCGCCGGCGCGGCTCGACGAGCTGTTGGGCAAGGGCTACCTCGCCATCACGGTCGACCAGTCGGCGGTAGGCGGCGAGACCTATCAGGGCATCGTGGAGTTGGAGGGCGAAAGCCTCAGCGACTGCATGCTCGCCTATTTCCGCCGCTCCGAGCAGGTGCCGACCGGCATGCGCGTGGCGGTCGAGCGGGCCGAGCGCGGTTGGCGCGGCGGGGCCTTGGTCATCCAGAAGCTGCCCGAGGCCGACCCGTACGGCGCCGACGCGCTGGATGCGGCCGAGGATTGGCAGCGCACGATGCTGCTGCTCGCGACCCTGACGGCCGACGAGCTGGCCGATCCGGAACTCTCCGACGAACGGCTGCTCTATCGGTTGTTCCACGAGGAGGGCGTGCGGGTGTTCGAGCCGCAGGACCTCGCGGTCGGCTGCCGCTGCTCGAAGGAGCGGATCGACCGCATGCTGGAGACGTTCTCGGCAGCCGACCTCGACGAAATGGCCGACGACGAGAGCGGCGTGATCGGCGTCACCTGCCACTTCTGCAACAAGACCTTCAACGTCGATCGCGACGCGATCGAGCCGAGTTAGGGGCAGGCGGGTCGGGAAGGAGCGGGGGGATTTGATGATCCCCCCGCGCCCCCCGGCGATGGCTTTGCCATCGCCACTTTCGAGTCCGACGGCCTTGGCCGTCGGTCGGGGGTGCAGGGGGCCAAAAGCCCCCTGCCTCTTTCCCCTTGTCTTTCCCGAGCCCTAAGACTCACTCTACGGACTGCGCGTTAGCCCGAGAGGACGCCTGCCGTGACCCATGTGTTTCATCGTCATCTGCGGACCGACTACCCGATGGCCGT
>JBMCMJ010000152.1:0-6612 GCA_048615135.1 Pseudomonadota bacterium | reverse complement strand
GCGAAGTCGGCGTCGGCCTCGGCCTGCTCGGCCAGCACGGTCTCGGTGGCTTCCCTGAGTTCGCGCAGGACCTCCTCGGGGATGCGGCCGGCGGTGACGCCCTTGTCCTCGAAACCGGCGATCACCTCGCCCTGCAGGCCCTCGCCATCGGCGAGATTGTTCATCACGCCCGCTTGGCAGCCGAGGCGGATCATCGCCTGATCGGCGGCCGAGAGCGCGTCCCAGCTCTCCAGGTTGACCACGAGATGGAACGCCGTGAAGGGCTGGTGCCAGCCGGGGAAGAGGTTGTAGGGCGCCACGGTGTGAAAGCCGAGGCGCTGGTCGACGACCGGCGTGGCGAATTCCGCCGCGTCGATCACGCCCCGCTCGAGCGCCTGATAGATCTCACCGCCCGGAACCAGCGAGACGCTGGCCCCGAGCGAGGCGAGCACCTGACCGCCGAGGCCGGCGAAGCGGATCGACAGGCCCTCGATGTCGTCCAGGTCCTCGATCGGGAACTTGAACCAGCCGGCGGTCTCGGGGCCGGTGATGCCGCAGAAGATCGGCATGACGTTGATCTTGCCGTAGATGTCCTCGGCGAGCTCCTGGCCGCCGCCATGCTTCCACCAGGCGATGTATTCCCAGGGCTCCATGCCGAACGGCACGGCCGAGAACAGGGGCGACGAGGGGATGCGCCCCTGATCGTAGCCGAGCCAGTTGTAGCCGGCGGTCACCTGACCCTGGCCGACCGCCTCGGACAGCTCGAGGGCCGGAACCATCTCGCCCGGCTCCACGGTGCGGAACTCGATCCGCCCGTCGGTGGCGGTCATGAGCTGGTCTGCCACCCACGGCATGTTGTCGCCCAGCGCCGGCAGCGCGGAGGGGAAGGCGATGGGCACGCGCCAGCGGATGCGCTCCTGCGCGTCGGCGGGCAGGGCGGCAAGCGCCAAGGCGCCGACACCGAGGGCCGTGACGGCGAGAAGGTGGCGCGGACGGGGGGTGGGCGAGGACATGGACATGCGTTGTGGCCTCCCTTGGCTCCTGAGGTTTGGATGTCACGGGGCAAGCTCCGTGCCAAGTGACTTGCGATGACGGAAACCCTGGAATCCGACCTCCGCGTCTCCCGGCGAGCTGCAACCTTTCGAAACGCAGCTGTCGGAAAATCCGACACCGGCGAATGGTTCGACGCAGCGCCGTCGGGGATGCGGGTGACTTGGCTGTCCGGAATTCCGACATCATGTCGCGATTTCCGACAGACCGAGAGCCGCCAGCTTGTCGTAGAGCTTCGAGCGGCTGATCCCGAGCCGTCTCGCCGCCTCGCTCTTGCTCCCCGAGGTCGCGGTCAGGGCGTCCTCGATCATGCGTCGTTCGAGGGCGGCCACGGCCGCTCCGAGACCGGCAGGATTGGGCGCCTGCCGGGACGTCACGGGGCCTTGCGGCTCGAGCACGCTGTCGACATCCGCCGCATCGAGCACCCGGGCATCGCTCAGGAGACACAGGCGGGCCAGCACGTTGCGGAGTTCGCGGACATTGCCCGGCCAGCGGTGCCGAGCGAGCCGGTCGATCGCCGCCTCGGTCAAGAGCCGGGGCTCGCTCGCCTGCTCGACCGCCTGCTCGCCGAGCAACTGGTCGCACAGGGCGGGCAGGTCGCTTAGCCGCTCCCGAAGGGGCGTGGTGCGGAGCGTGAGGACGTTGAGCCGGAAGTAGAGGTCGTCGCGAAAGCGGCCCGCATCGACCATCGCCTCCAGGTTGCGGCTGGAGGCGGCAATCAGGCGCACGTCGACCCGGCGTAC
Source organism: Pseudomonadota bacterium (assembly GCA_048615135.1). Lineage (GTDB taxonomy): Bacteria > Pseudomonadota > Alphaproteobacteria > Geminicoccales > Geminicoccaceae > RECO01. The sequence continues at coordinate 4,840 of JBMCMJ010000152.1, read as the reverse complement.
GCAGTCCGCCCCGATCGCCTCGACCTCGTACTCCTCCAGGACGCGCAGGAGCTTCGCCTGCAGTTCGAAGGGCAGATCGCCGATTTCGTCGAGAAACAGCGTGCCGCCGTCGGCGAGGCCGAACTTGCCGAGCCGGCCCTTTTTGTCCGAGCCCGTGAAGCTGCCGGGCGCGTAGCCGAACAGCTCCGACTCGATCAGGCTGGCGGGCAGGGCCGCCACGTTGACCGCAACGAACGGCCGCTCGCTGCGCGGCGAACTCGTGTGGATCGACTGGGCGAGCAGTTCCTTGCCCGTGCCGGTCTCGCCGAGGAGCAGGATGGGCTGGCTCATCCGGGCGGCCCGCAGGGCCTGGCGCTTCAGCTCGACCACGGCCGGCGCATTGCCGACGAAGTTGGCGAAGCTGTAGCGGGCGCGGCGCTCCCTGACGAGGCGGCGCTCGGTCTCGGTCAGCCGCCGCTGCAGACCCTCGAACCGCTCGATGAACGGCTTCAGATAGGCGAGGCGATCGTAAAGGACGAAGCCGACCGCGCCGATCACGCTACCGTTGTCGTCCTTCAGCGGCAGGCGGCTGACGACGAAATGCCGCGGGCCGAAGCGCATGATGTCGAGCAGGATGGGCTGGCCGGTAGCGACCACGTCGCGCATCCGGCTCTCGGGGATGATCTCCTCGATCGGCTGGCCGAGCACCTCCTCGCTCGGCGGCACGCCCAGAAGTTCACGGTACTTGTCGCTGATCCAGACGATCCGCGCTTCGGCGTCGACCGAGATCGCGCCCTCGCAGATCTCCTCGAACACGCTGAACAGCGAGCGCACGGCACGGCCTTGCACCGCCCCGGAGCCCGCCTTGCCGTGGTCCGGCCTCGTCGCCACCGAGCCCCCCCGAGTCCCGTTGTTTGGCGCCATGAGGCCACGGGTCGAGAGCGAGGGCAAGACCGGAAGGGCTCAGCGCTCCTCCTCGGTCGATCGTCGTTCGAGGTCGCCGATCGAGGGTGACGGGGCCGCCTCTTCGGCCAAGCCCAACTCGGCCACGCGCGCCACGCCCGCGAGGTCGTCGATCGCCTGCCGCAGACGCCGGCGTTGCCCGTCGGTGAGGCCCAAAGCGCGCAGGTCCGCATCGCTCAACTCCGCGAGGGTCTGCCAGCCGACCCCGTGCGCCTCGAGCCGCGGGGCAACGTCAGCCAAACCCAGACGTCCGAGCCAATCCTCGAAGGTGGTCACGGCTGCGACACTCCGCCCGTTGAGAGGAACAGCCTATCATGTCCGGCCGGGACTACCCAGCGATCACGAGGCAGCGGTCGTGGCCGGCGAGATCAGGCAGGAGCTTGGCCCGGCAGAACCCGGCGGCACGGGCGAGGGCGAGCAGGTCGGCCCCCTGGTCGTAGCCGATCTCGAACAGGGCGCAGCCGCCGTCCGCGAGATGATCCGGGAGACCTGCAAGGAGACAGCGGTAATCGGCGAGGCCGTCGCTCCCGCCGTCGAGGGCCTCGCGCGGCTCGTGGTCGCGCACCTCGGGCATCAGGCCGTCGATCTCGGCGCTGCGGATGTAGGGCGGGTTGGCCAGCACCACGTCGAAGCGGCCGCCCAGCGCCTGCCACCAGTCGCCCTGGACGAAGCCGGCACGGTCGGCGAGGCCCAGCCGGTGCGCATTCAGCCGGGCGTAGCCGAGCGCTGCCGCGCTCCGGTCGACACCGAGCCCATAGGCGAGCGGACGCTCGGCGAGCACGGCCAGCAGGAGGCAGCCCGAGCCCGTACCGAGGTCGACGATGCGGGCGGGCCGGTCGGGCGGCAGATGGGCGAGTGCCGCCTCGACCAGGACCTCGCTGTCGGGCCGCGGCACGAGCACGCCCGGCCCGACCGCGAATTCGAGCCCGAAGAACTCGCGCTGGCCGAGCAGGTAGGCGAGCGGCGCCCCGCGCGCCCGCCGCTCGGCAAGATCCAAGGCCTGCGCGCAGGCTTCGGGCGGAATCGGGGCGGCAGGATCAGCCGCCTGACGCAGGCGATCCAGGCCGGTCGCGTGGGCCACGAGCAGGCGGGCCTCCCGCCTCGCCGCTTGGTGGTCGAGCCTGCCGCCGAGGCGCGCGGTGAGGTCGGCGAGCAGCCGGGTGAGGGTCGTCACCCGTCCTCGGCCTCGAGAAGGGTCGGGGCGTGACGGACGGGGAAATTGACCGAATTGGCGATGAAGCAGCGGCGGTTGGCCTCGGCGTGCAGGGCCAGCGCCCGCTTTGGATCGCCGGTTCGGATCGTGACCGTGGGCTTGAGGATCACCTCGACGAACCGGCCGCCATCGGGGCCGCTCTCCATGTCGCCGTCCGCCTCGTCGCGGTAGCCCGTGACGACGATGCCGGCCTCGGCCGCGAGGTGCAGGTACCAGAGCATGTGACAGCTCGCCAACGCCGCGACCAGGAGGTCCTCGGGGTTGTGGCTCCGCGGGTCGCCTTGGAACGCCGTATCCGCCGAGGCCTTCAGCACCGGCTTGCCGCGCACCAGGATCTGGTGGTCGCGGCCGTAGGCCTCGTAGCCGGAGGTGCCTGTGCCGCGGTTGCCGGTCCAGACGAGTTTGACGAGGTAGTGATGGCTCAAGCCGCGATCTCCGCGAGGCGGGCCGCCTGGTCCTCGGCGATCAGCGCCTCGATCAGCTCGCCCAGGGCCTCGCCGGCCAGCACCTGCTCGAGCTTGTAGAGGGTGAGGTTGATGCGGTGGTCGGTGACCCGGCCTTGCGGGAAGTTGTAGGTGCGGATGCGCTCGGAGCGGTCGCCCGAGCCGACCTGCCCCTTGCGTTCGGCCGAACGGGCGCTCGCCTTGGCTTGGCGCTCCTGGTCGTAGAGCCGCGCGCGGAGGATCTTCAGCGCCTTGGCCTTGTTCTTGTGCTGCGACTTCTCGTCCTGGATGGCGACCACGAGGCCGGTCGGCAGGTGGGTGATGCGCACGGCACTCTCGGTGCGGTTGACGTGCTGGCCGCCCGCACCGCTCGCCCGGTAGACGTCGATCCGGAGATCGCCCTCGTCGAGGTCGACGTCGACCTCCTCGGCCTCGGGCAAGACCGCCACCGTCGCCGCCGAGGTGTGGATGCGACCACCCGCCTCCGTCACGGGCACCCGCTGCACCCGGTGCACGCCCGCCTCGAATTTGAGCCGGGCGAAGGCGCCCTTGCCCTGCACTTCGAGCGTCGCCTCCTTGATGCCGCCGAGCTCGGTCTCGCTCGCCTCGACCAGCTCCACCCGCCAGCCGCGCCCCTCGGCGTAGCGCCGGTACATGCCGAGCAGATCGCCGGCGAACAGGGCCGCCTCCTCGCCGCCCGTGCCGGCGCGGATCTCCAGGATGGCGCTCTTGTCGTCGTCCACGTCCTTCGGCAAGAGGGCGAGGCGCACGGCCTGCTCCAGCTCGGGCATCCGCGCCTCGAGCGCGCGCAGTTCGGCTTCGGCGAGGCCCTTCATTTCCGGATCGCTCAGGGCCAGCTCGCGCAATTCCGCCATCTCGGCCTCGGCCTTGCGATAGGCCTCGATGTCGGCGGCGAGCGGCTCGATCTCGGCATATTCCTTGGCGAGCTCGGTGAAGCTGCCGCTCGCTTCGCTCATCAGCGCGGCCAGTTCGTCGCGCCGGGCGAGGATGGCGTTCAGCCGGTCGTCATAGGCACGGCTCATCGCAGCCTGGCCAGAAGCTCGGCGCGCGGCACGCTCTCCTGCGCGCCGGTCCCAAGGTCCTTGAGCTGCACGGTGCCGGCCGCGAGCTCGTCCTCGCCGATCAGGATCGCCAGCGCGGCGCCGAGCCGATCGGCCCGCTTCAGCCGTTGGCCGGGCTTGCCCTTGAAGGCCAGATCGCACGGAACATGGGCGCGGCGCAGCTCCGCCGCCACCACCAGCGCCTCGGCCTCGGCCGCCTCGCCGATCGGCACCAACGCCACCGGCGCAGGCACGACGGGTGTCTCGGCCAGGAGCAGCGCCAAGCGTTCGATGCCGGCGGCCCAGCCGACGCCCGGCGTAGCCGGACCGCCCAACTGCTCCATGAGTCCGTCGTAGCGCCCGCCGGCGATCACCGCACCCTGGGCCCCCAGCGCGTCGGTGGTGAACTCGAAGGCGGTGTGCGTGTAGTAGTCGAGGCCGCGCACCAGCGCCGGGTTGACCGTGAAGGCGATGCCGAGCCGCGCCAACTGGTCCTGCACCTCGCCGAAGAACCGCCGGCTCTCGTCGTCATAGGCGCTGGCCAAGTGTGGGGCATCCTGCACGATCCGCCGGTCGCCCTCGTCCTTGCTGTCGAGGATGCGCAAAGGATTGCGCTCGAGCCGCCTTTGGCTGTCCTCGGAAAGCTCGCTCCGATAGCGCTCGAGATACGCCGTCAGCTGCTCGCGGTAGCGCGCCCGGCTCGAGGGATTGCCAAGGCTGTTGATCTCCAGGCGGACCAACGAGGCAATGCCCAACTCGTCGAGGATCTGCTGGCCGCAGGCGATCACCTCGACATCGCCGAGCGGCTCCGGTGCCCCCACCAGCTCCACGCCGATCTGGTGGAACTGCCGCAGGCGCCCCTTCTGCGGCCGCTCGTAGCGGAACATCGGCCCGGCGTAGAAAAAGCGCAGCGGTACCGCCTGCAGCAGCCCACCCGTCAGAATAGCGCGCATCACGGATGCCGTGTTCTCCGGCCTGAGCGTGATTTCCTCGCCGCCCCGATCGGTGAAGGTGTACATCTCCTTCGAGACCACATCCGAGGTCTCACCCAGCGAGCGGGAAAAGACGCCCGTGAACTCGAAGATCGGCGTCGCCATGTCGCCGTAGCCGTAACAGCTAGCCACCGTCCGCGCGGTATCCACCACGTGACGATGGCGCAGCGCCTCGTCGCCGTAGAGATC
>JBMCMJ010000151.1:0-6622 GCA_048615135.1 Pseudomonadota bacterium | reverse complement strand
GCGGCGTGAAGAGCCGCGGGACGGGTCGTGGCGGCGCCAACGCGGCCAGTCGATCCCGTTGCTCCGATGAGCGACACGACGAGAAGGCCAGTCGAGGTTCGGCTGTACACGTCACCCCCCGAAGGTAGCGCATGCGGCCCCGAGAAAACAGCCCCGCCGACAGCCGATGCCCGATACGCCGCCTATTGACAGGCGGCGGCGTTGGATCGATATGCCCGACCGCTCCGCCCTGCGCGCGTCGCCGGACGGAGATTCGAGGCGTGCGGTGGAGCAGGACGTGACCCTGATGGTCATCGGGCAACGAGCGATCGACGGAACGGCGGCTGCGGCCGGCGGCGTCGACGCGCGGGCAGCTTCACCGAGGGCCGCGGCCGGTGCCGTCCCCGGCGCCCGTCCCTGTGCTTTCGCCTGCGGGCGCCGGTCCGGCAGCCGCCGCGAGGCCACCGAGCGGTAAGGTGCGCGGGCACCCGCCTCGTCGGGCAGCCCGCGCTTCGTTCTCCCCTTAGCTCGCGATCGTCTCGGCTCCACGTCACGCGTGCGGCCGGCAAAGGAGGACTCCGTCCGATGACCACGACCACCCATGCCCCCATGCTGGGGCGCCTCGTCATGCTCGGCTGCGGCTCGATCGGCCAGGCCGTGATGCCCCTGCTGCTGCGTCATTTGGCGCTCACCCCCGACCGCATCACCGTGGTGACGGCCGATAGCCGCGGTCGCGACGCGGCCGAGCGGTTCGGCGTGACCTTCGTCGAACAGCCGATCACCCGTGACAACCACAAGGCCGTCCTGGCGCCGCTCCTGCAGCCGGGCGATTTTCTGTTGAATCTCTCGGTCGACGTCTCGTCGCTGGCGCTGATCCGCCTCGCCCGCCGCCGGGGCGCCCTCTACCTCGACACCTGCATCGAGCCCTGGGCCGGGGCCTATCTGGATGCGAGCCTCTCGCCCTCCGAGCGCTCCAACTATGCGCTCCGCGAAGGGGCGCTGGCGCTGCGGCGCGAACTGGGCCGAGGGCCCACCGCGGTGATTGCCCAAGGCGCCAATCCGGGGCTCGTCTCGCAGCTCGTCAAGCAGGCGGCGCTGAACCTCGCCCGCGACCTCGGTCATGACTCCGACGTGCCGACCGACCGCCAGGGCTGGGCCCGGCTCTTCTGCGATCTGGGCGTGAAGGCCATCCACATCGCCGAGCGCGACACCCAGGTGGCGAACGTCGCCAAGCAGCCCGGCGAGTTCGTCAACACCTGGTCGATCGACGGCTTCGTCTCCGAGGGCTGCCAGCCGGCCGAACTCGGCTGGGGCACTCACGAGCGGCACTTCCCCGTCCAGGGCGGGCGCCATGCCCATGGCTGCGGGGCTGCGATCTACCTCGAGCGGCCCGGTGCCGGCACGCGCGTGCGCACCTGGACGCCGCTCGCAGGCGCGTTCCACGGCTTTCTCGTCACCCACAACGAGAGCATCTCGATCGCCGACTACCTGACGCTCGACATCGACGGCCGCACGCTCTACCGGCCGACCGTCCACTACGCCTACCATCCCTGCGACGATGCGGTGCTCTCGCTGCACGAGATGGCCGGCAAAGGCTTCGCCGCACCCGACCGCCAGCGGCTGATGATGGACGAGATCACCCGCGGCATCGACGAACTCGGCGTGCTGCTGCTGGGCCACGCCAAGGGGGCCTACTGGTTCGGCTCGCGCCTCTCCGTGGACGAGGCGCGCGAACTCGCCCCCTTCAACAACGCCACCTCGCTGCAGGTCGCGGCGGGCGTGCTCGGCGGCATGGTCTGCGCCCTCGAAAACCCCGAGGCCGGGCTGATCGAGGCCGACGACCTCTGCCACCGCCGCGTGCTGGAGGTGGCCAAGCCCTATCTGGGGCCCGTGGTCGGCGTCTACGGCGACTGGACCCCGCTCCAGGGCCGCGGCCGCCTGTTCCCCGAGGACATCGACGCCAGCGACCCCTGGCAGTTCAAGAACGTCCTCGTCGCCTGATCGTCACGGAAAGGAGCGGGGGGCTTTTGGCCCCCGCGCCCCCCGGCCGACGGCTGCGCCGTCGGCACTTGGTTTGCGGGGGGTGCGGGGGGACCCTCGAGTACCCCCGTCCTTCCTCGTCCTCGTCCCGCCGGCCCTTGGGTGGAGTGCGCCCCGATGACCGAAAAGGTCCTGAAGTTTCTCGAAGACAAGCAACTGCCGACCCCGCTCTTGGTGGTCGACCTCGACCGGATCGAGGAGAATTACCGCGCGCTGGAGCGGGCGTTGCCCGACGCGCGCATCTTCTACGCGATGAAGGCCAATCCGGCGCCGGAGGTGATGGCGCGCCTGGTGGCGCTGGGCGCTTGTTTCGATGTCGCCTCGATCAACGAGGTGGAGCAGGCGTTGGCCGCAGGGGCGACACCCGATCGGCTGTCGTTCGGCAACACCATCAAGAAGGAGCGCGACATCGCCCGCGCCTACGCGCTGGGTGTGCGGCTGTTCGCCTTCGATGCCGAGGCGGAGTTGCAGAAGATCGCCCGCGCCGCACCCGGGGCCAGGGTGTTCTGCCGCGTCCTGACCTCGGGGGAGGGCGCCGACTGGCCGCTCTCGAAGAAGTTCGGCTGCACGCCCGAGATGGCCGTGGATCTGTTGCAGGCGGCCCCCTGGCTCGGGCTCGTGCCGTTCGGCGTCTCGTTCCACGTCGGCTCGCAGCAACGCGACCCGGAACAGTGGGATACGGCGATCGCCACGGTGGCGCGGATGTTCAAGCGGATCGAGGACGAGAGCGGCATCGAGTTGCAGATGCTGAACCTTGGCGGCGGCTTTCCGACCAGCTACGGCGAGGCGGTGCCCTCGGCTGCGGCCTATGGCGAGGCGATCCACGCGAGCCTTCTCCGCCACTTCGGCAACCACCGCCCCGAGTTGATCGTCGAGCCGGGCCGCGGGCTGGTCGGTGATGCCGGTGTGATCGAGACCGAGGTGGTGCTGATCGCCCGCAAGGGGGACGGCGACCATCGACGATGGGTCTATCTCGACATCGGCAAGTTCGGCGGCCTCGCCGAGACCATGGACGAGGCGATCCGCTACCCGATCGAGAGCCATCGCCGCGGCGAGGCGGCGCCCGTCGTCCTTGCGGGCCCCACCTGCGACAGCGCGGATGTGCTCTACGAACGCAACGCCGTCCACCTGCCAACCGACCTCGCCATCGGCGATCGCGTCCGCATTCGCTCGACCGGCGCCTACACCACGACTTACGCCAGCGTCGGCTTCAACGGTTTCGAACCACTGCGCTCGGTCTGCATCTGACGGACGGCCCCGGCCCGGTTCGATCCGGGTCGGGGTGGCCGTGCCGGCAAGGTTGCGTTAAGGTGCCAATCCCAAGTTGATTGGGCGCTGACTATCATGCCGCATTCGGCGATCCTGCGCCGCGTAATGGCCCTCTTCGGCGTCGCGTGGCTCCTCGCGGCGGGCGACGCTGCCGCGGAGGTTCGCTTGGTCGGTGCGAGCGTCCCCGTCGATGCGCCGACCAAGATCGCCGACCGGCTGGGGTATTTCAATTCGGGACTGTCTCCGGGGGATCCCAGCTGGATCGAGGTCGTCTACGCGCCCGCGGGCCGGGACGGCTTGGGACAACTCGTGCGCGGAGAGACAGCCTTCGCGCTGATGTCACCGACGCCGATCGCGGCGGCAGCCCTCGAGCAGAAGATGGCCGGCGTGCAGAGCGATCTCGTGGTCGTGGCCTCCATCGGCCGGTCCAGCCAAACTCACCAGATCGTCGCCAAGCGTGGCGCGGGCATCATTGCTCCCGGTGACCTCGAGGGACGGCGGGTCGGTCTGCTGGTCGGCTCGTCCGCCGAGTTCGTCTGGACCGATTTTGCCCGCGCCCACGGAATGGACCCGAGCGCCTGGACCACGGTCGATGTGCGGCCGGGTGACGAACTCGCCGCGCTGTCGTCCGGGCTCGTCGACGTGGTCGCGACCTGGAGTCCGTTCAGCGACCGGCTCGCTCGCGCGCTCGGCGACGAGGCCGTCGTCTTTCCGACGCGCGACATCTATTCCCTGAGCTGGCTTCTGGTGACCACCCGCGCCATCGCCGACGAGGAGCCGGCCTTGGTGGATCGGGTACTCGAGGCCTATCTGCGGGCGATCGACCTGCAACTGCGCGATCCGGCCCGGGCGCAGCGGCTGCATGCCGCCGTCACCGACGAGGACGAGGCCGAACTGGCCCGCCTGGACACAGGCAATATCTGGCGCTTGGAGCTGGGCTGGGCGCTGGTCGCCAATGTGGAGGAGCAGTTGCGCTGGCTGGCCGGCGATCTGCCGCCACCCATGCTGCCGACCTCGCGCGACTACGTGCATGCCGCGGCCATGCATCGCGTCGCGCCGCACCGGCTCGCCTTGCCGGACCATCTCCTGCAAGCCTCTGCACCAGCGCCGGTCCAGCCATGACGTTGCAACGGCTCGCTCGCGTGCTGTTGGTCGGGGCCGCGCTGGCTCTCCTCGTCCTGGTCGGGGCTGCAGTGTACGGCTGGCGGATGATCTCGAGCGATCTGGTCGAAGTCGATACGCTGGAGGCGCTGCACAACCGGGCGAGCGAATTGTCGATCTCCATCGACTACGCGATCATGTTTCGCCCCGAGGCGCCTTTCTTCGAGGAGGTCGCGGTCGATGCCCTGGTGCTCGCGGACACGCTCGCACCGCTCGACGAGCCGGCCGCTGCCGCGGCGCAGAAGGTATTGCACGATATCGCCTATCAGGCCCGGGCGGCGCGCGACATCGTGGCCGATCCGGACGTCCGGCCGGGGAGCGAGGATCGCCTGCGGCTGATCGGCCAGCAGATGCGCATCTACCACTACGACTTCGCCAACAGCCTGCGCGAACTGCTCGCCGCCCGCCACCGGCACGTGTTCGAGGGCATGGCCTTGGGCCTCGGTCTCTTCACCCTCGTCGCCGCCGGGCTCGGCGGTCTCTTGGTGGCGCAGGTGATGGTGTTGCAGCGGCGCATGGTCGGCCCCGTGGCGGCCATCGATCGGGCCTTGCAGGCGGTTGCCGCAGGTCGGACCGGGACGCGCATCCCGCCGCAGCGCGACGACGAACTGGGTGCGCTGGCGCACTCGTTCAACGCCATGATGGACGAACGCGAACAAGCCGAGGCGGCGTTGCGGGCCAGCGAGGAGCGCTTTCGCTCGGTGGCGGAGCTTTCGGCGGACGTCATTGCCGACTGGGATCTGACCGCGAAAGAGGTCTGGTGGAGCGAGGGCCTGCGGCGGACCTTCGGCCACGCCTCGGCGCCGACGACGCTCGAGGCCCGTGTCTGGTTCGACCATCTCCACCCGGACGACCGCCCGCGTATTCGTCGGGCCTTCGAGGCCCTCCCGCGGTCGGACGAGTCCCGTTGGTCATGGGATTACCGCTTGCGCCGCGCGGACGGCAGCTACGCCGAAGTGCGCGATCAGGGCGTGGTGCTGCGTGATCGCGACGGTCGTCCGCTGCGGATGATCCAGGCGATCGTCGACATGACCGAACGTCACGAGCTGGAGGAACGGCTGCGCCGCGCGCAGCGTCTGGAGGCGCTGGGCCAGCTTACGGGTGGGATTGCTCACGACTTCAACAACCTCTTGACCGTCGTGCTCGGCAACGGCGAACTCTTGATCGACGCTTTGGAGGATCGTCCCGAACTCGCCGACATGGCGCGGATGATCCACGCCGCGGCGGACCGAGGTGCGCAACTCACCCAGCGGCTGCTGGCGTTCTCCCGCCGGCAGGCGTTGGCGCCGGCGCCACACGACATCAACGCCATCGTCCGCAGCATGGAAGGCCTGCTGCGCCGGACGATCGGTCAGCAGATCGACATCCGCTTCGATCTGGCGGTGGACGCGTGGCCCGCGGAAATCGATGGTCCGCAGCTCGAAAGTGCCATCTTGAACCTGTCGCTCAACGCGCGCGATGCCATGGCGGGTGGCGGCACCTTGACCATCGAGACGAGCAACCGCGTGGTCGGGCCGAACCCGATGGCGCCGGAGGCGGACCTCGCCGCTGGCGACTACGTCGTGCTCGCGATCTCGGACACGGGTGCAGGCATGGACCGTGCCACCCTGGAGCGGGCCTTCGAGCCCTTCTTCACCACCAAGCCGGTGGGGCAGGGGACCGGCCTCGGCCTGTCGATGGTGTTCGGGTTCGTCACCCAGTCCAAAGGACAGGTGCGGCTCTACAGCGAGCCGGGTATCGGCACCACGGTGAAGCTCTATCTGCCGCGGGCGGCTGCCGGAACGGCACCGATCGCTCCGCAGCACCGGCCGGCCGGTGCGGAGACCGCGCGATCCGGGACCATCCTGGTGGTCGAGGACGACCCGCTGGTACGGCGGCACGCGGTACGGCTGTTGCAGTCGCTCGGCTACGACGTGATCGAGGCCGACAGCGGTGATGCCGCGATGTCCATTCTCGAAAGCGAGGTCCGGCTCGATGCTGTGCTGAGCGACGTGGTGATGCCCGGCCGCAGCAGCGGCAAGGATGTGGCACGACGGGCGAGGACGCTCAGGCCCGGTCTGCCGGTGGTGCTCAGCTCGGCCTTTCCCGGCACCGTCGTGTTCGACGCGGGCGACGCGCCCGTGCCGTTGCTGCGCAAGCCGTTCACCCGCGAGGAGTTGCTGACCCGGCTCGA
>JBMCMJ010000150.1:0-6649 GCA_048615135.1 Pseudomonadota bacterium | reverse complement strand
CGGGATGAGCTTTTTGCGGCCCGTGCTCGTCGGTGATGCGGTCGGCTGCTACGGCGAGGTGGTCGGCCTGGGCCGCACGTCGTTGCGCGCGCACGTCGAGGTTCGGGTGCCGCCGCGCGGGGTCAGACCCCGTAGAGCAGGTGCTCGATCGGATGCGGGTGGATGGCGACGCGTTCGATCTCGGCGCGCTTGAGGCCGATATAGGCATCGATCAGCTCGGCCGGGATCAGATCGTTGTCGAACAAGCCGTGCTTGGCCGCATCGAGGGCCGCGAGCGCGGCTTCGAGGTTGACCGCGCACCGCTCCAGACCCCCCGCATCGTCGGCCACGAGATCGTAGACGTGGCGGTCGATCGGCTCGCCCGGATCGATCCGGTGGGCGATGCCGTCCGCCATGGCGAGCACGATCGCGGCGAGGGTGAGATACGGATTGGCGAGCGGGTCGGGAAAGCGCAACTCGACCCGCTTGTGCTCGGGCCGGGCGGCGGAGGGGATGCGGATGGCGGTCGCACGGTTACGCGCACCGAAGCCGAGGATGGACGGCTCGGCACGGCCGGCGCGCAGTCGGCGGTAGCTATTGGTCGAGGGGTTGGCGAAGGCGTTGAGGGTCGCGCTGTGGCGTAGCACCCCGCCGATGGCGTTGAGGCAGGTGTCGCTGAGATCGGCATAGCCCTGACCGGCGAACAGATGGCGCTCGCCCTGCCGGAAGCCGACGTGCAGATGGAGGCCCGAGCCCGCCGCACCGGCGAGCGGTATCGGGAGAAACGAAGCGACCTTGCCGTAGGCGCGGGCGACCTGATCGACCACGTAGCGGGCGAGCTGGAGCTGGTCGGCGGCGTCGACGAGATCGCTCGGGCCGAATTTCAACTCGCACTGGCCGGGGCCGTGCAGCGCGACGTGGGTCAGGCCGGCGAGCCCCAGACGAGCGAGGTTGCCCGCCATCTCCTCGCGCAGATCGGCGAGGCGATCGCCCGGCTGGCCCGCCAGATAGGCCGTGGCCGCGGGCGAAGTCGTGGGCCGGCCGTCGGCGATGGCGGCGCGGTAGCCGAGCCGGGTCGGGCCCTGCTCGAGCTCGAGCGCGTCGAACACGTAGAAGGCGAGGTCGACCGAAACCTCGATGTGGTCGGCGATGCCGCGTCCGGCCAGATCGTCGCGCACCCGCAGCAGGGCCGAGCGCGGGCAGCGCTCGTAGCCGGCCGTCGTCGCCGGGTCGGCCACGTCGGCGATGCAGAGCAGGGTGGGCTGGGCGGCGAAGGGATCGGGCCAGACCCGCTCCGGATCGGCCAGGAGGAGGAGGTCGCTCTCGATCACGTCGCGCCAGCCGGGAATCGAGGCGCCGTCGATCATCGCCGCACGGGCGAGACGGTCGTCGGTGACGGTGGCGGCATCCAGGGTGAGGTGCCGCCAATGGCCGGCAAGGTCGGTGAAGCGCAGGTCCAGCGCGCGCGCGCCGTGCTCCTGCAGCCGCTCTCGAAGCGTGCGTTCGTGGGTCATGCCACCTCCCGTTCGAGGGCGTGCTTAGCGCAGCGCCGGCGACGCGAAAAGGTCGGGCGGTAACGAAAAAGGGGCGGCCGACGCCGCCCCTTTCCGCAATCCCAGGTGATCGGCTCAGCAGTCGTAGTAGAGCTCGAACTCGTGCGGGTGCGGCCGCAGACGCAGCGCGTCGACGTCGTGGCTCTTCAGCTCGAGGTAGCCCTCGATGAAGTCCTTGGTGAACACGTCGCCTTCCAAGAGGAAGTCGTGGTCCTCCGCCAGCGCCTGCAGCGAGCCCTCGAGCGAAGCCGGGACGCGGGGCAGCTTGGCTTCTTCCTCGGGGGGCAGGTCGTAGATGTTGCGATCGGCGGGCTCGCCCGGGTCGATCTTGTTCTTGATGCCGTCGAGGCCGGCCATCAGCATCGCGGCGAAGGCGAGATACGGGTTGCACGACGGGTCCGGGCAGCGGAATTCCATCCGCTTGGCCTTGGGGCTGTCCGAATACATCGGGATGCGGACCGCGGCCGAGCGGTTGCGCAGCGACCAGACCAGGTTCACCGGGGCCTCGAAGCCGGGCACGAGGCGGTGGTAGGAGTTGGTGGTCGGGGCCGCGAAGGCGAGGATCGCCGGCGCGTGCTTGAGGACGCCGCCGATGTACCACAGGCAGAGCTGCGACAGCCCGCCGATCCCGGCCGCGTCGGCCATCAGGGGCTGGCCGTCCTTCCAGATCGACTGGTGGCAGTGCATGCCCGAGCCGTTGTCGCCCCAGAGCGGCTTCGGCATGAAGGTCGCGGTCATGCCGGCCGCCTTGGCGGCCTGCTTGACCACGTACTTGTACTTCATCTGCGCGTCGGCCATGTCGACCAGCGGCGCGAATTTCATGTCGATTTCGCACTGCCCGGCGGTCGCCACCTCGTGGTGGTGACACTCGACGGTGAGGCCGATCTCGGCCATCAGCATGGCCATGGTCGAGCGCAGGTCCTGCAGCGTATCGCTCGGCCCGCAGGGGAAGTAGCCTTCCTTGGCGCGGATCTTGTGGCCGAGGTTCGGCCCCTCCTCGCGCAGGCCGTTCCAGTGCGCCTCGACGCTGTTGACCTCGAACTTGCCGTAGTTGACCCCCTGGCCGTACTTGACGTCGTCGAACACGAAGAACTCGGCCTCGGGACCGAAAAAGGCGGTATCGGCGATGCCCGTCGACTTCATGTACTCGATGGACTTCTTGGCGATGCCGCGCGGATCGCGGGCGTAGAATTCCTTGGTGATCGGATCGACGATGTCGCAGATCATCACCAGCGTGGTGTGCTGGGTGAACGGGTCGAGGAAGGCGGTGGTCGGGTCCGGCATGATCAGCATGTCGGACGCCTCGATCTGCTGGAAGCCGCGGATCGACGAGCCGTCGAAGCCGCAGCCCTCGGTGATCTGGTCGGCGTCGAAGGTCTGCGTCGGGAACGACGTGTGCTGCCACGTGCCCGGCACGTCGACGAAGCGCAGATCGACCATCTTCACGTCGTGATCCGCGATCGCCTTCATGACGTCCGCGGCCGTCTTACAACCCAAAGTCATTGATTGAGCCTTTCTTTCTTCGGTCCCAAGGAAAACGTGGCCGGTGCCGGCACCATGCCGCCACCGGCTCGTCGTCAGGGCGCAATCGCCCCTCAGAGGGCGTCGCTGCCCCGCTCGCCCGTGCGGATGCGGACGACGTCCTGCACGTCGAAGACGAAGATCTTGCCGTCGCCGATCCGGTCCGTCTTGGCAGCGGTCTGGATCGCCTCGACCGCGCGCTCGACGATGTCGTCGTCGACCACCACCTCGATCTTCACCTTCGGCAGAAAGTCGACCACGTACTCCGCTCCGCGATAGAGTTCGGTGTGGCCCTTCTGCCGACCGAAGCCCTTCACCTCGGTGACCGTCATGCCCTTGAGGCCGACTTCCTGCAGGGCCTCCTTCACCTCGTCGAGTTTGAAGGGCTTGATGATCGCCTCGATCTTCTTCATCGCCGTGCGGCCTCCTGCCGGGGGCGCGCGCTCGAGCACGCCACGTGAATCCTGCCGCCCTAACAGCATCAATCGTGCCAACCGCCTCGAGCCCATCGGCGACGCGGGGCTGCCCCCGTTCTGCTACCAATGCGTGCCAAAATCTGCTCAGAATACGAGCAGCATGATGAAAGGGCAGGCAAATTCGGGCGAATGCGCCGCGCGGCCGTCGCTTGACGCTGGCGCGGCTTTCGGCCATACCCGCGCGGCTTGTGGCGGGCATAGCTCAGTCGGTTAGAGCGCCAGATTGTGGCTCTGGAGGTCACGGGTTCGAATCCCGTTGCTCGCCCCACCCTCCCTCGCCATGCCCGATCACGCTGCCCTCGGCAAAGCTCGGGGCGCGTCAGCGCGCCGTCCAGCCGCCGTCGACCACGATCGATGTGCCGCTCATCAGGGCGGACGCATCGCAGGCGAGAAAGCGAATGGCCCCCATCAGGTCCTCGACGCGGGCCACGCGGCCGAGCGGGATGTTGGCCTCGACGCCCGCGCGGAAGGCCGGATCGGCCAGCATCGCCGCCGTCATCGGTGTCTCGACGAAGGTCGGGCAGAGCGTGTTGACGCGAATGCCGTGCGGCGCGAGGTCGAGGGTCATCGCCTTGGTCAGCCCCTCCACCGCGTGCTTGGACGCGCAATAGACGCTGCGCGACGGTGCCCCGACGTGACCGAGTTGCGACGAGACCATGATGATCGAGCCCCGCACGCCCTGCTCGACCATGCGCCTGGCGACGGCCTGGGCGACGAAGAACGCCGCCTTCACGTTCAACTCGAACACGACGTCGAACTCCTCTTCGCGCACGTCGAGAAAGCTCGCGGGTCGGTTGCCGCCCGCATTGTTGACCAGCACGTCGAACGCCGGGCGCGAACGTAAGGCATCCGCGACGGCGCGCAGGTCGGTCACGTCGAGGACCACGGCTTCGGCCGTGGCCCCGAGTGCTTCGATTTCGGCTGCCACCTCGGCGAGTTCGTTGGCGGAGCGGCTGACGAGGGTGACGGCCGCTCCGGCCTCGGCGAGGGCGATGGCCGCCCCGCGCCCGATCCCGCGGCCGGCGCCGGTGACGAGCGCCCGCCTGCCGTCGAGGCGGAACGAGGGCGTCCGGGGCGTCGGCGTCGCTGGCATGGCATTCATCCCGGTTCGGTGAAGAGATCGGGGGCAAGGTCGAGGACGCGGGCCGTCGCCGCAAGACGTGGCAGCCAGATCCGGGCTTGCTGACGGGTGGCGACGGCCCGGGCCTCCCGCAATCGGTTCTGCGCCGTGGACGGATCGCCCGCTGCCCCCGCGAGGACGGCTTCCAGGCGCAACACTTCGCCGAGCGGCCAGACCTCACCGGTCCGCTCGATCCGCGCCCGCGCGTCGGCCAGCACCGGGACGGCCTCGTCCGCGGCCCCGAGGTCCAGCAACAGGCCCGCCAATACGGTCTGGTAGAAGGGCACCTCCACTTCGACCGCATGGTCGGCGAAGGTGCGAAGTGCGCGGCGCATCTCGAGGAGGCCGGGCTCCGCGGCGGCGCGATCGGCCGCCGTCCGTGCCAGTAGCCAGCCGTCGTGGAAGCCCACCAGATCGACCCAGAAGGGCGCCCCGCGGGCGACCGCGATGCCGCGGAGCGCCTCCACCATGCCGGCGGTGCGCGGCGAGCCGCCGCGCAGCAACTCCATGATCAGCAGATTGGCGAGGGTCAAGGAGTGGGTGAAGGGCGAGCCGTCGGCGGACACCGACAGTGCCGCCACGGCCAACCGGTCGGCCTCGTCGTCGCGGCCGAGACACAAGGCGGCGAGGGCACGGTAGACCATCGCCGAGACGGGATACTGGTAGTGGGCCAGCAGTCGGGGCGTTCCGAGCGTCCCGGCATCCGCCATCGCCTCGGCCATCTCGTCGTAGGCCCCCGCGAAGTCGCCTTCGAAGAAGCGCACCTTGCCCATCGCCTGATGGCCGAGGGCGGCGGCCTCGCGGACATCCGCGAGCAGCGGCAGGGTGGTGAAGGCGCGTGCGACTTCGGCGGCGGCGCGGATGTCGGGGCGATTGAACAGGATGCCGAACTCGAGCCTGAGGACCAGGAGCAGATCTTCGCTCCGTTCCAGCCGCTCGGCCAGAAGCCTCGCCTTGCGGCAGCACGCCTCCGCCTCGTCGCCGCTCGTGAAGCGCGCGGCGCGCAGCGCCTGGGCGAGGGCGATCCGCAACGGCAGTTCCTGCTCGTCGCGCTTCTCCGAGGGGTCCAACTGGTCGATCGCGGCGAGGCCCGCCCGCAGATGGGCGGTCGTCTCCTCGTAGGCGCCGCGGGCGAGCGCTTGGCGGCCCGCGAGCAGCCATTGGCCCGCGGCGCGGCGATGTTCGCCCGCGAGGCTCAGATGGCGGGCGAGGATTTCGGGCCGGCTGCGGACGAAGGCCGGCAGGATGCCCGGCAGGGTCTCGACGATCCGCAGGTGCAGGTCCTGGCGATGGCGCAGCAACAGGGTTTCGTAAGCGGCTTGGTGCATCAACCCGTGCTTGAACGCGAACATGGCGAAGTTCGCCTCGGCGAGCGGGTGGACGAGGTCGGCGGCAACCAGACCGTTCAGCCCCGCGTCCAGTTCGTCGGGCCTGCCGGGGAAGATCGCGCGCAGCAGTTCGACGCGGAACTCGCGGCCGATCACCGAGGCGACCTGGGCCACCGCCTTCGCCGACGGATTGCGGTCGAGGCGCGACAACAGGATATCGTTGAGGCTCGCCGGCACGGCCTCGAGAACGGTCTCGGTGCTGATCCGTGCCGTGGCGTCGGGCTGCAGCGCTCCGCTCTCGATCAGACTGCGGCAGACCTCTTCGATGAACAGCGGCACACCGTCCGTCCGGTCGATGATCCGGCGCGCTACCGGGATCGAGATGGCGCGATCCTCGAAGATCTCCTGCAACAGTTCCGCGGCCTGGGCGCGGTTGAGCTTGGCGAGGGGAAGGAGCGTCGGATCGGCCGGCTGCGTCCAGCGCAGGTCGGCCTCGGGCCGCGCGGTCATGACCAGCATCGCGCGCCGTGCGGGCAGGGCGGCCAGGATGTGCTCGGCCAACTCGCGGGTGGAGGGGTCGATCCAGTGCACGTCCTCGAGGATCAGCAGCGTCGGCCGGCCGCCCGGCTCGTCGAGCAGGACGCGGACGAGGGCGCGGAAGGCCTCGGCGCG
>JBMCMJ010000149.1:0-6653 GCA_048615135.1 Pseudomonadota bacterium | reverse complement strand
TCGTCGCCGCCGAGCCGCGCGAACACGTCCGAGGCGCGCAGATTGCGCACCAGCGTCTCGGCCACGTGCCGCAGGACCGCATCGCCCGCCGCATGGCCGTGACGGTCGTTGACGTGCTTCAGATCGTTGAGATCGAAATAGAGCACGCAGCCCGGCGTGCCGTACCGTTCGAGCCCGCGGATCGCCCGGGCCAGCTCGCGCATGAACGAGCGTCGGTTGCTGATCGGGACCAGCGAGTCCTCGTCGGCGAGGCGCTCCAGCTCGGCCTCGCGCAGACGCCGCCGCTCGATTTCCGCATTGAGGTCGGCGTTGTCCTGGAGGAGGGTCACCAGGGCCTTGCGCACCTCGGGGACGAGCGCCGCCTTCGGCACCCCGGTCAGGGCGACCAGGTCGTCGTCGGTCAGGATCGGATCGAGCTCGTCGCTCATCCGAGCGGCTCCAACAGGGTGACGTGGCCCATCTTGCGTCCGGCCCGGACTTGGTCCTTACCGTAGAGATGGAGCCGCGCGTCCGGGCGGTCCAGCCAGTGCGCCCACGAGTCCACGTCGTCACCGAGCAGGTTGATCATCCGCGTCCGCGCGGTGGCCCGAGCCGGTACGAGCGGCCAGTCGCAGACGGCGCGCACCGCCTGCTCGAACTGGTCGACGATGCACCCGTCCAGCGTCCAATGGCCCGAATTGTGCGGCCGGGGCGCCATCTCGTTGACGAGGAGCGCGCCGTCGGCGGCTTCGAACAGTTCGATCGCCAGCAATCCCTCGAGCGCCAGCCCGGATGCGACCGCCTCGCCGAGCACATGGGCCCGCCGGGCCAGATCCGCATCGACCACCGCAGGTGCCACGCTCTCGCGCAGAATGCCGTCCTCGTGTCGGTTCTCGGCCAAGGGGAAGGTCGCCGTGGGTCCCGAGGGACGACGCGCCACCAGCACCGACAACTCGCGGCGAAAGGCGATCTCGGTCTCGACCAAGCAGGGAACCGCGCCCATTGCCCGCCATGCCGCTTCGACCTCCGTCGCATCGGTGACGCGTCGCTGCCCCTTGCCGTCGTAGCCGAGCCGCCGCGTCTTGACCCGCGCGGGAAAGCGCAGCTCCTGCAGCGCCGGGGCGTCGTCCGGTCCGGCATACGCGGCGTAGGGCACGGTCCGGAGCCCGACCGAACCGGCAAAGCGCTTCTCCGAAAGCCGATCCTGGGCGATCGACAGCACGCTGGCGCCGGGCCGGACGGGCACGCGCCGCTGCAACGCCTCGACGCTCGTCACCGGCACGTTCTCGAACTCGAGTGTCACCACGTCGACCGCGCTCGCGAACGCGGCCAGGGCCGTTTCCTCCTCGAACGGCGCGAGCGTGGCGCGGTCGGTCACCTGCACCGCCGGCTCGTCGGCCGCCTGGGCGAAGACGTGGACCCGCAAGCCGAGGCGGTGCGCCGCCATGGCCAACATGCGGCCGAGCTGGCCGCCGCCGAGGATGCCGAGGGTGGCACCCGGTGCCAGTCTCACGCGGCGTCCTCGGGCGCGCGCGCGGCCTCGTTCTCGGGCGTCTCCGGGACGGCGTCGCGCTGCACGGCCCGCCACCCACGGACCCGCTCGGCGAGTAGCGGATCGGCCAGGGCCAGGATCGCCGCCGCCTGCAGACCGGCATTGACGGCGCCGGCGCGGCCGATCGCGAAAGTGGCGACCGGCACGCCGGCCGGCATTTGGACGATCGAGTAGAGACTGTCGAGGCCGCTCAGCGCCTCGCTACGGACCGGCACCCCCAGCACCGGCAGGGTGGTGAGCGAGGCGATCATTCCCGGCAGATGCGCGGCGCCGCCGGCTCCGGCGACGATCACCTGCAGGCCCGCCCCTTCGGCGCCGCGGGCGAAGGCGAACAGCCGCTCCGGCGTCCTGTGGGCCGACACGACGCGGTTCACGTGCGGGACGCGCAGGGCCGTCAGCACCTCGCTCGCATGCTTCATGCAGGGCCAGTCGGAACGACTGCCCATGACGACGGCGACCTTGGCAGTCAGCGCTCGTCCTCCCCGCTCGGTCGGCCGGGGACCGCCTCGACGTCGTCGGTTCCCAGCTCGCGCGCGCCGGCCGCGGCTTCCAGGTTGGCTTCGCGCAGTTGCAGAAAAACTTCCTCGCGGAGCACCGAGGCATGGGTCGGGAAGACGAAGCCGAGCTTCACGGTCTTGCCGCGCAACTCGACCACGCGAACCTCGATGTCGTGATTGATCACGACAGCCTCGCCGACCTTGCGTGTCAGGTAGAGCATTCCGGTCCCGGCTGCGCTGGAGTTAGGAGGTTGTTAACCCTGTTGCGGGTAGCCTGCAACCAGTGGCGCAGGGCGAGGAGACGCCGGATGTTGGAGAGCTTCACGCTGTTCGGGCTGGCCGGTCGCAGGCTCGACTATCTGGAACAGCGCCACGGTGTTCTGACACGGAACATCGCCAATGCCAACACGCCGGACTTCCGCCCGAGCGACGTGCGCGAGCCCGATTACCGCTCGACGATGCCGGGGAATCTTCCGCTCGCGACCTCGAATCCGGCGCACCTCGTGCCCGCGGCGATGCAGGGCGCAGGGCCCCATGGGCTCAGCCGCCCCCCCGCCGAAGTCCACCCTTCCGGCAACGCCGTCAGCCTGGAGGAGGAGGCCGGCAAGCTCCGCTCGACCGCCGGTGCCCACGGCCGTGTCACCGCCATCTACGGCAAGTATCTGCAGTTCCTGAAGCTCGCCGTCGGCGCCCAGGGCTGAACGCGCGAACGCGGAGGAAGAGGTCGATGAAGCTCGAGGACAGCGTCGCCATCGCCAGTGCCGGCATGAAGGTCCAGGGCGTGCGGGTCCGCATCGCCGCCGAGAACCTCGCCAATGCGAGTTCCACCGGCACCGAGCCCGGCGCCGAGCCCTATCGCCGCAAGACCGTCAGCTTCGCCGAGCGGCTCGACCGCGAGCGGCAGCTGCGGCTCGTCGACGTCCACCGCTACGGCGTCGACCGCAGTGCCTTCGAGCGGCGCTTCGATCCGACCCATGCGGCCGCCGACGGCGACGGCTACGTCTTGCACCCCAATGTCAGCCCGCTGGTCGAACTGATGGACATGCGCGAAGCGCAGCGGAGTTACGAGGCCAATCTCAACGCCGTGTCGCTCACCAGAAACCTCGTCAAGCAGACGCTGGACCTCCTGAAGTGAGCGCCGAAGGGGCCGCCCGATGACCACCATCGACCCGCTCGCCGCCCGCCTCGCCCAACTCGTCAAGGCGCAGGCCGGACAGGGTGGCGCCGCGAGTGCCGCAGGCGGCGCGAACGCGGCGGCGGCCACCAGTTTCGAGAGCCTCCTGTCGACCGCGATCAAGGATACGGTCGCCGTGAGCAAGGCCGCGGAGGAGACCTCGCTCCGGGGCATGACCGGCGACGCCTCGGTGCGCGACGTGGTCGAGGCGGTCACCGCCGCCGAGGTCGGCCTGCAGACCGCGAGTGCGGTTCGCGACCGAGTGATCGCCGCCTATCAGGACATCATCCGGATGCCGATCTGAGCGCATCGACCAAGGACACCGCCCATGGACCCGACCGTTCTCGACCTTTCCCGCGCCGCGGTGTTCGTCTGCCTGAAGGTGGGGGCGCCGCTCCTGCTCGTGGGCCTCGCGATCGGCCTCGTCGTGTCGTTCGTCCAGGCCATCACCCAGATCCAGGAACCCACCCTCACCTTCGTGCCGAAGGCCGTGGGCATGCTGCTCACCGCCGTGCTGGCCATGCCGTTCATGCTCGGCACGCTGATCACCTTCACCCAGGAACTCTTCCAGCGCATCGGCAGCGGCGCGTGACCATCGTCCTCGCCGATCAGGTTGCGGTGCTGGCTCTGGTCTTCGCCCGGATCGGGGCGGCGGTCATGGTGCTGCCGATCTTCGGCGAGGGCTATGTCCTGGCCCGAGCCCGGCTCGTGCTCGCGCTCGGCCTGTCGGTCTTGCTGGCGCCGCTGGTGGCGCCGACCCTGCCGGCAGCCCCGCAGCTGGATGCCGCCTATGCTGCCCGGGTGGCGAGCGAGGTGGTGCACGGACTGTTTCTCGGCTCCTTCGTGCGGCTGGCGGTGATGGCACTGTCGGTCGCGGGCGGTGTCGTCGCGATGCAGATGGGCTTTGCCGCCGCCAATTTCTTCAGCCCGGCCGAAGCCCAGCAGAGTTCGGTCACGGGCAACCTCTTCACCGTCGCCGGATTTGCCGGCCTGTTGGCCCTCGACGGCCACCACATGATCCTGCGCGGGCTCGTCGCCAGCTACGACACGCTGCCGCCCGGGATCGGCATCCACGCAGCCGACATGGCGGCGGCGATGGCTCGCGGCAGCGCCGATGCGATGGCCCTCGCGCTGCAGATGGCAATGCCGATGACGGCCGCCGCCGTCATCATGTACGCGCTGATGGGCATGATGAACCGCCTCGTGCCCAGCCTGCAGGTGATCTTCGTCGCACTGCCGGTGCAGTTGCTGCTCGGCATCGGACTGCTCGGCCTGACGGTCGGGGGTGTGGTCCGCCTGTTCGCCGGCTTCGTTCACGACCTCAACCTGGTGCTCGGGGCGTGAGCGATGAGTGACGAACCGGAGAAAGGCGACAAAACAGAACAACCAACCCAAAAGCGCCTCGAAGACGCACACCGCGAGGGTCAGGTCGCCAATTCCCGCGACCTCACGAGCTTTCTGCTGCTGGGCGTCGGCGTGTTTCTGCTGTCGCCCTTCGGTGCCGCCGGCTTCGCCCAGCTTTTGCCCCCGATGCGAAGCTTCCTGGAGCGGCCGCACCTGATCGCGGGCGATCCGGCCCAACTTGCCGACGTCCTCGTCGACGCGGGCTTTCGGACGGCAGCGGTCCTGGCATTGCCGTGCCTTGCCCTGATGGCCGCCGCCATTTTTTCCAGCCTCGCGCAGCACGGCGTGGTGCTGACGCTCAAGCCGGTGACGCCACAATTCTCGCGCATCTCGCCCCTCGCCGGGCTCAAACGCCTGTTCTCGCCGAAGTCCTTGGCGGAGGCGGGCAAGAACATCGCGAAGGTCGTGCTGGTCGGTGCCGCCGCGTGGTTCGCGATCCGCCCCGATCTCGCGGAAATCGCGGCCTCGCTCAGCCTGCCGCTGCCGGCGGCGATGGCCCATCTGCAGGGATGGCTGGTGCGCGCCTGCGGCGCGGCCCTGATGGTCGTGGCCGCCATCGCGCTGCTCGACGTCGTCCTGCAGCGGCACGAGCATTTCCAGAAGATGAAGATGACGCGCCGGCAGGTGAAGGACGAGGCCAAGCAGACCGACGGCGATCCGCATGTGAAGGCCAAGATCCGCCAGCTGCGGATGGAGCGGGCCCGACACCGGATGATGGCGGCGGTGCCCGACGCCACGGTGGTGATTACCAATCCGACCCACTTCGCGGTGGCGCTGCGCTACGAGCAGGGCCGGACCCCGGCGCCGGAGGTGGTTGCCAAGGGCACCGATGCCCTCGCCTTCCGCATCCGCGCCGTCGCCAGCGAGCACGGCGTGCCGATCGTCGAGAACCGCCCCCTGGCCCGCGCACTGTTCGCCGACGTCGACGTCGGACAGACCATCCCGCACGCACATTTCGCCGCCGTGGCCGAGGTCATCGGCTTCGTCCTGCAGCAACGCGATGCCGCCGGCGGCTCGACCGGGCAGGAAGGGTCCGGCCGCTAAGGACTCGTTAACACCTGGGGTTCAGTCTCGACTTTGGTACTCGTCTCCCGGAGTTAAGCCGGTGTTGTCATCCAGCGTTCCGCGGCTCGCGGCCCTCGTCGTCGTGGGCCTCGTCGCCACCACCGGGTCGGCCGTCACAGCCGTCCCGTTCGATCCGACCGTGCAACCCTTATCCGACAAGGTCCGCCTGCCCCGGTGGGAGGCGGCCCTGCAGGAGATCGCCGACGATCGCGGCGTGCTGCAGCGGTGCCTCGCGAAGGCCGCCGACTGCCCGCTCGACGCCACACGAGCTTGGCGGAGCATGATGCTCGATGCGGGCGGCACGTCGGCCGAGGCCAAGCTCGAGAGCGTCAACCGCTTCGTCAACGGCCTGCCCTACGCCCGTGACGAGGATCGCAAGGGCGTCCTCGATCACTGGTCCGGTCCGCTCGAATTCCTCGCCGAGGGTGGGGACTGCGAGGACTACGCCATCGCCAAGTACGTGAGCCTGCGCGAACTCGGCATGGCGCCGCGCGATCTGCGTATCGTCGTGCTCGAGGATCGCGCCCGCGGTCTCGCGCATGCCATCCTCGCAGTCCGGCTCGGCCGCGAAGTCTGGGTGCTCGACAATCACAGCGATGCCATCGAGCCGTTCACGCGGCTGCCGCACTACGATCCCTACTACGCCGTCAACGAGGATGGACGGTGGCTGCATCGCATCCCGGGCCAGCCGACGCCGGCGGCTCCGACCCACTGAGATCGCAGGGCGGGCGCGTGCCCACTTTGGTCGCTGGCACGCGCTCGCGCATTGCATCCCGCGAATGCGGGAGGTCTATTCGAGGCTCGGTACGCCTAGCTCAACGGATCACGCGATGGACTCGACCCTCAAGATCAGCTTCCACAACGTCCCGCATTCGGATGCCGTCGAGACCGACATCCGGGACCGGGTCGCCAAGCTGGAGGGGTTCTTCGACCGCATCGTCGGCTGCCGGGTGGTGGTGGAAGCCCCGGCCAAGAACGTCGA
>JBMCMJ010000148.1:0-6667 GCA_048615135.1 Pseudomonadota bacterium | reverse complement strand
GTGGGCACGATCTTCTCGAACATGCTGGGTGCGGTCTACAAGCCGGTGCTCGACAGCGGCGCCTTCCTCTTGAGCCCCAATGCCGGTCCCTCGACCTTCGCGGGCCAGGCCTGCCACCCCGACTTCTTCGCCGTCTCCTACCAGAACGACCAGAACCACGAGGTGCTGGGCCGCTACGCCCAGGACGAGGGCATGGCCCGCGTGCTGCTGATCGCTCCCAACTACCAGGCCGGCCGCGACAGCCTCGCGGGCTTCAAGCGGCACTACGAAGGCGAAGTGGTCGACGAGATCTACGTGCCGCTGACCCACCAGGACTTCTCGGCCGAACTCGCCCGGATCGCGGTCGCCCGACCGGATGCGGTGTTCGCGTTCATGCCGGGTGGGCTCGGCGTGCGGCTGGTGCGCCAGTTCCGCCAGGCGGGACTGGCCGACGACGTGACCTTCCTTTCCGCCTTCACCGTCGACGAGACCACCCTGCCCGCGACCGGCGCCGATGCGCTGGGCTTCTTCAGCGGGGCGACCTGGGCGCCCGACCTCGATACGCCGGGCAATGCCGCGTTCGTCGAGGCGTTCGAGGCGGCCTATGGCTACATCCCGGCGGTCTACGCCATGCAGGGCTACGACACGGCGATGCTGCTCGATAGCGCCATCCGCGCGGTCGGCGGCGATCTCTCCGACCGGGACGCGGTGCGCGAAGCGATCCGGGCGGCCGACTTCGAAAGTCTCCGCGGTGAGTTCGCCTTCAACACCAACCACTTCCCGATCCAGGACTTCTACCTCGTCCAGGCGGTCGAGCGCGGTGACGGCGCGTTCCACACCAGCGTGGTGCAGCGGGTGTTCGACGACTACGGCGACGTCTATGCCGCCGACTGCCGGATGAACTGACGGGTATTGCCCGCCGGCGGAGAGGCCGTTGTCCACCACCCTTCTGCTCGTCCAGGTGCTCAACGGCCTGCAGCTCGGGATCATCCTGTTCCTGATCGCCGCCGGCCTCACCCTCGTCTTCGGCGTCATGGGCTTCATCAATCTGGCCCACGGCGTACAGTACATGGTGGGCGCCTACCTCACCTTTCACTTCTACGGCCTGACCGGACACTTCCTGTTGGCGCTGGCTCTGGCGATGGTCACGGCATTGGTTCTCGGGCTGCTCTTGGAATGGCTGGTCTTTCGCCGCCTCTACGACCGTGACCACCTCGATCAGGTGCTCGCCACCTTCGGCATCATCCTGTTCCTGAACGAGGCGGTGAAGGTGATCTGGGGGCCGGTGCCGCTCTCCGTGCCCACGCCGGAACGCCTCTCCGGCTCGTTCCTCCTGGTGCCGGGCCTGCTCTATCCCACCTATCGCCTCGCGATCATCGCCGCCGGGCTCGCCGTGGCCGTGCTGCTCTACCTGCTCGTCATGAAGACCCGTATCGGCATGCTGGTCCGCGCCGGCTCCACGCACCCGGACATCGTCGCGGCCCTCGGGGTCGACGTGCGCCGCCTCTTCATGATCGTGTTCGGCTTCGGTGCGATGCTCGCGGGCTTCGCCGGCGGGCTCGCGGCGCCGCTGTTCGCGGTCGAGCCGGGCATGGGCGACAACCTCCTCATCGTCGCCTTCGTCGTCATCGTCATCGGCGGCATCGGCTCGCTCGAAGGTGCGTTCGTGGCAGCCCTCCTCGTGGGCCTCGTCGACACCCTCGGCCGCACGCTCCTGACCGACGGCCTGCGCCTCGTCCTCGAGCCGGCCGCCGCCAACCAGATCGGCCCGGCGCTGGCCTCGATGCTGATCTATGTCCTGATGGCCGCCGTGCTGTGGGTGCGCCCGGAAGGCCTGTTCCAGGCCCGCTCTTCATGAGGCAGGCGCTCGACCGCCCTGCACCGTCGCCGTTCGCCGGCCGCAGCCTGCGCCTGTACGCGCCGGCGATCCTGGTGTTCCTCGCCCTCGCCCTGACGCCGACGCTCGCGACCTTCGGCAGCGAGAACTACATCCTGACGCTCACCACGCGGGTGATGATCCTCGCCATCGCCGCCATCTCGCTGGACCTTCTGCTCGGCCGGAGCGGGCTCGTGAGCTTCGGCCACGCCGCCTTTCTCGGGCTCGGCGCCTACGTCACCGGCATCCTGATGACCGAGGGCGTCGTCCAGGCGGAGTTGATCCTGCCCACGGTCATCGTCGCCAGTGCGGTCTTCGCGCTCCTGACAGGCGCGGTCTCGCTGCGCACCTCCGGCGTCTATTTCATCATGATCACCCTGGCCTTCGGCCAGATGCTCTACTTCACCGCCACCTCGCTCGCGGCCTATGGCGGCGACGACGGCCTGACCTTGTGGGTCCGCGCGGAACTCTTCGGCACGGACGTCCTCGGCACCCGCCAGGGCCTGTTCTACGCGACCCTCGCCGTGCTGCTCGTCACCTTCGTCCTGATCAACGTCCTGGTCGACAGCCGCTTCGGCCGGGTGCTCCGGGCGGCCAAGGAGAACCCCACCCGCGTCGCGGCGCTGGGCTTCGACGTGTTCCGCTTCCGCCTCGTGGCCTACGTCCTCGCCGGCACGATCTGCGGCATCGCAGGCATGCTCGCGGCGCTGCAGACCGAGTTCGTCAGCCCGGCGATCATGAGCTGGCAGCGTTCGGGCGAGTTGATCGTCATGGTCGTCCTGGGGGGCATGGCGAGCCGCAACGGGGCGCTGCTCGGCGCCATCGCTTTCGTGCTGCTGGAGGTCTGGCTCGCCGGATTCACCCTGCACTGGAAGCTGATTTTCGGCCCGCTGCTCGTCCTCGTCGTGCTCTATGCCCGCGGCGGCCTCTCCGCGTGGCTGCGCCCGCTGACCGGCGAGGGCCGTCATGGCTGAGCCGATCCTGGAGGTGGTGGGCCTGGAAAAACGCTTCGGCGCCCTGGTGGTGACGGATGCCGTGCGCTTCGACCTGCGTGCGGACGAATGCCACGCGCTGATCGGCCCGAACGGCGCCGGCAAGACCACCCTCGTGCACCAGATTTCCGGACTGCTCCGTCCCGACGCCGGCACCATCCACTTCGCCGGGCGGGACATCACGCGGCTGCCCGTCCACGCCCGCGCCCGCCTTGGCCTCGCCCGCACCTTCCAGATCACCGCCATCGTGCCGAGCCTCTCGGCTCTGGAGAACGTGGCCCTGGCGGTCCAGCGTCGCGTGGGCTCCAGCTTTCGCTTCTGGGGCGATGCCGCCCACGAGCCCGCCCTCAACGCGCCGGCGCTCGAAGCCCTCGCCACGGTGGGCCTGGAGGCCCGCGCCGACGTGGCGGCCGGCAGCCTGGCCCACGGCGAGAAGCGCGCGCTGGAACTGGCCATCGCTCTCGCCATGGCCCCCAAGGCGCTCCTGCTCGACGAACCCATGGCCGGCGTCGGCCACGAGGAGGGCCGCCGCCTGCTCGACGTGCTGGCCACGGTCAAGCGACACGTGCCGCTGCTGCTCGTCGAACACGACATGCACGCCGTCTTCAGCCTCGCCGACCGCATCTCGGTCCTCGTCTACGGCCGGATCATCGCCTCGGGCTCCCCCGACGAGGTGCGCGTCGACCCCGACGTGCGGGCCGCCTATCTGGGAGAGGCGGCTTGATGGTGAGGAAAAGAAAGAAAAGGGGGGACTTGATGGTCCCCCCTTGCACCCCCCGGGCGACGGCTGCGCCGCCGCCCCATTTTCGAAAGTGGCAGCGGCAACGCCGCTGCCCGGGGGTCCTAGGGGGCCAAAAGCCCCCTAGCCTTCGCGGACCCGCCTGATGCTGCGCGTCCACGGCCTCGAAGCCGGCTACGGCTCGGCGCAAGTCCTGTTCGGCATCGACCTCGAGGTCGGTGATGGCGAGGTGGTGAGCCTGATGGGGCGCAACGGCATGGGCAAGACCACGACGGTGCGCGCCGTGATGGGGCTGGTCCGGCCGACGGCGGGGCGGATCGAGGTGGGCGGGCGCGATCTGACGGGGGCACCGCCCTACCGGATCGCCCAGGCGGGCCTGGGGCTGGTGCCCGAGGGTCGGCAGGTGTTTCCGACGCTGACGGTCGACGAGAACCTGCTCGCCACGGCGGCCGATCGCGACGGCCGGGGCCGATGGACGCTGGAGCGAATTTGCGCGCTGTTTCCGCGTCTTGCCGAGCGGCGCCGGCACCTGGGCCGGCACCTCTCCGGCGGCGAGCAGCAGATGCTGGCGATCGGCCGGGCCTTGATGACCAACCCGAAGCTCTTGATCCTCGACGAGGCGACCGAGGGGCTGGCGCCGTTGATCCGCGAGGAGATCTGGCGCTGCTTCGCCGGGCTCAAGGCCGAGGGGCTCGCCATTCTGGTGATCGACAAGCACCTCGACGCGCTGCTCGACCTCGCCGACCGGCACGTGATCGTCGAGAAGGGTCGTGTCGCCTGGAGCGGCACGGGTCTTGCGTTGCGCGGCGACGAGCGCATCGTGGAGCGCCATCTGCACCTGTGAGCGGCAAGGAGCGGGCTCGATGGTCTATGCCACCACCCTCGACCACCAGCGCTTCGCGTTCGAGAGCCTCAAGGTGCTCATGGCCAAGGCGACACCCCGGCGCTCGGGTGACGAATTGGCCGGCGTCGCCGCTGCAAGTGCGGTCGAGCGGATCGCCGCCCAACTGGCGCTGGCCGACCTACCGCTTCGCACTTTCCTCGACGAGGAACTGATCCCGGCGGAGGACGACGAGGTTTCGGATCTGATCCGCTGCCAGCACGATCCGGCCGCTTTCGCCCCGATTGCCGCGCTCACCGTCGGCGAGTTCCGCGACTGGCTGCTCTCGGCCGAGGCGACGACCGACGCGCTGACGGCGCTCCGCTTCGGGCTCACGCCGGAGATGGCAGCCGCCGTCTCCAAGCTGATGCGCCTGCAGGACCTGATCGCAGTGGCCCGCAAGTGCCGCGTGGTCACCCGCTTTCGCACGACCATCGGGCTGGAGGGCCGGATGGCCGCGCGCAACCAGCCGAACCATCCCACCGACGACGGCTTTGGCATCGCGCTCTCGGCACTCGACGGCCTTCTACTGGGCTCCGGGGATGCCGTCATCGGCGTCAACCCTGTGACCGACACGGTCGAGGACTATGTCCGCATCTGCCGTCTTCTGGACGACCTGCGCACGCGGCTCGCGATCCCGACGCAGACCTGCTGCCTCGGCCACGTCACCACCGCACTGCGGGCGATCGAGGCGCGAGCCCCGGTCGATCTGGTCTTTCAATCGATTGCCGGTTCCGAGAAGGCCAATACCGGCTTCGGCATCGATCTAGCCCTGCTGCGGGAGGCCCAGGACGCGGCGAAAAGCCTGGGTCGCGGCACGATCGGCCAGGACTGCATGTACTTCGAGACCGGCCAGGGGGCGGCGCTGTCGGCCGACGGCCATCACGGCGTCGACCAACAGACGATGGAGGCGCGCGCCTACGCCGTCGCCCGCGCCTTCGACTGTCTCTTGATCAACACGGTCGTCGGCTTCATCGGCCCCGAATATCTCTACGATGGCAAGCAGATCACCCGCGCCGGGCTCGAGGATCATTTCTGCGGCAAGCTGCTCGGCCTGCCGATGGGCGTCGACGTCTGCTACACGAACCACGCCGAAGCCGACCAGGACGACATGGACCAACTGTTGACCCTGCTGGTCGCGGCGGGAGTCAACTTCGTCATCACGGTGCCCGGGGCGGACGACATCATGCTCAACTACCAGAGCTTGGCGCATCACGACGTGCTCTATGCCCGCGAGACCCTGAAGGTGCGACCGGCGCCCGAGTTCGAGGCGTGGCTGGAACGGGTCGGCCTGATGCACGCGGACGGCACCTTCGCGAGCGAGCCGCCGGCCGCCCTCCTGCCGGCCGATCTGCTCGCCCTCGGGGAGCGAGGGACGAATGACTGAGGACCGGCTGCCCGCCCCAGCCAGCACCATCCAGGCGCATCCGCGGCTCGCCGAACTCGGCCGCTTCGCCGATGCGCGCGTTGCGCTCGGCCGCGCCGGCGCCGGCCTGCCGACCGCAGCCCATCTCCGCTTCACCCTCGACCACGCCCGTGCGCGAGATGCCGTTTGGTCCGCCCTTGACCCCGCTCCCCTCCGCGGGCTGGCGCACGATCTGGACCTGCCGCTCGCCGAAGTCCGCAGCCAAGCGGCGACCCGAGCGATCTACGTTCGCCGCCCCGACCTCGGCCGGCGGCTCGATCCCGCCTCGGTTGTGGCGCTGGAGGCGCTGCCCCGCGCCCGGGACGTCGCCCTGGTGGTCGCGGACGGTCTCTCGGCGACGGCGGTCAACCTGAATGCAGCGGATCTCGTGGCGGCGCTGCTGCCGCTCCTACGCGCTGCCGGGCGGAGCGTGGCGGGTCTGGTCTTGGCCAGCGAGGCCCGCGTCGCGCTCGGCGACGACGTTGCTCACGCCCTCGACGCGAAGGTCGTGGTCCTGCTGATTGGCGAGCGGCCCGGCCTCTCGGCCGCCGACAGCCTGGGCGCGTACGTCACCTACGCGGCCACGCCCGGCACCCCCGACAGCCGGCGCAACTGCGTCTCGAACATCCGCACGGGTGGTCTGCCCCCGGCCGACGCCGCCCGTCGGCTCGCCTGGCTGGTCGAAGCGATGCTCGACCAACGATGCTCGGGCGTCGCGCTGACCCACGACACGGCAACCCCGCTCGCACCGCCGCCCTCCCCGTGAGCGCCGCCCGCCGGTTCGGCGGCTGCTAGT
>JBMCMJ010000147.1:0-6677 GCA_048615135.1 Pseudomonadota bacterium | reverse complement strand
GTCGATCAGCGCCAGGTCCTCGGGCGTGAGGTGCACCTCGCGGGCCTTGGCGTTGGCCTCGACGTGCGCCGGTCGGACCGCCTTGGGGATGGCGATGACGCCGCCATGGGCAACCAGCCATGCCAAGGCCACGACGTAGCGATCGACGCCGTGCCGTTCGGCCACCCGATCGAGCGCGGTCCCGGCCGGCAGCCGGCCTTGGGCGATCGGGCAATAGGCCATCAGCGGGACGTCCTTCGCCTTCAGCTTCGGCATCAGGTCCCATTCGGGCCCGCGGGTTTCGACGTTGTAGAGCACCTGGTTGGTGGCACAGGCCTCGCCGCCCGCCACCTCCCACAATTCCGCCATGTCGTCGGTATCGAAGTTGCTCACCCCCCAAAGGCGGATCTTGCCGTCGGCCTGCAGCCGCTCGAACGCGCGAACGGTTTCGGCGAGCGGATGGGCGCCGCGCCAGTGCAGCAGATAAAGGTCGAGTCGATCGGTGCCGAGCCGGGCAAGGCTCCGCTCGCAGGCGGCGATCGCCCCGTCGAAGCCGGCATTGTGCGGATAGACCTTGCTGACCAGGAAGACCTCGTCACGACGCCCGCGGATTGCCTCGCCGACGACCTCCTCGGCCCCGCCCTCGCCGTACATTTCGGCCGTGTCGATCAGACCGAGGCCGAGGTCGAGCCCCTGGCGCAGGGCGCGCACCTCCGCGGCGCGGGCCGCCGGCCGCTCGCCCATGTGCCAAGTGCCCTGGCCAAGCGCTGGAACTGCCTCGCCGCTGGGCAGCCGCACCACCTGCATCCAAACCTCCTAACCGGCCGCCGGCGCTTGGCGGATCTCCAGGCTGCGCCGTTCGACCTCCTTTCTGAACTCCCGCCTGAGCACCGCCGCATGATGGCGCCGGCGCTCGTCCGGGGTGACCGGCTCCAAGGGCGGCACCTTCCGCGGTCGACCGCCCTCGTCGACCGCGACCATGGTGAAATAGCAGGTCATGACGTGCCGGCTGGTCTTCTCGACGATCCGCTCCGCCGTCGCCCGGATGCCCACCTCCATCGAACTCTGCCCGGTGTAGTTCACAGCAGCCAGAAACGTGACCAGTTCGCCCACGTGGATCGGTTCGCGGAACATCACCTGGTCGACCGACAGGGTGACGACATAGGCGTGGGCGTAGCGGGAAGCGCAGGCGAAGGCCACCTGATCGAGCAGCTTGAGCGTCGCCCCGCCGTGGACGTGACCGGAGAAGTTGGCCATGTCCGGGGTGGTCAGCACCGTCATTCTGAGCGTCTTGTGGAGGGTCTCGTCGACGTCCATAACCGCACGCTCCTTCACCGATGGGCCGTCCGGTCGCGCGGTCGGGGGGTCGGGCGCATCGCCACCATCGACGGTCGCCGCTCGACGTCCGCGTACCAGGCGGCCAGCAACGGGCAACGGTCACGCCAATGCCGCTCGGGAAACCGGAAGTCGAGATAGGCCAAAAGGTAAGCGAGACCGATCGACGCCATGTCGAAGGTGCCGTCGAGCGTCGCCCACGGACCGCCGGCCCAGTCGTCCCGGCGGAGCGGTTCCGGCCGCAGCGCGGTCTCGTAACGTAGCGAGACCGCCGCATGCATCATGCCCTCGGCGAGGCCGTGACACTCGAGCACCGTCTACTACTCGCCGGTGCGCAGCAGGAAAACGATCGGCGTGATCTCGTCGGCGCGGTTCACGCGATGCGCCGAACACCGATCGCTTGGACCTAAGCATGACCGATGCGCGCCGCCGCGGACCGGAATGTCGCGGTGGTGGCCCAAGGGCGACGTCGCCCGTCACGCTGCACTGCGGTATAATGCACCCTCACCCCGGAGCGGAGAGCGGACCGTGAACGAGACCACCCGTGCCCTGGCCAAGCTGCCGTCCCTGGACGTCGAACTGGTCCACGACCGGAGCGAGGACGGAACGGCCGAGCGGGTCGCGATCCGCCTCACGGGCCGCCCGGACCTGCAGTCGGCGGCACGGGCGATCGAGCCGGCGCTGCTGCAGGGGTTCTCGGCCATGGCGCCGATGCTGGCGGCGAGCACCAATCCCTGGGCGATGCAGCAGGAACTGTGGCGCCGCAGCCTCGAGCCCTGGCTGCGCCTCAATCCGTTCCTCGCTCCGCTCCTGCCCCCGCCCGGCCGCTGAGCGAGTTCAGGTCCACCAGCGGACGAGATCGGCAACGACGGACGCCAGCAGGACCGGCCCGCCGAGGCGCGACGCGATCAGCCAGAGGCCGTAGGTCGTGAGCCTGGGGGCCGGAAAGGTGGGATGCCGCGCACGCATGGCTCCCGGCTTCGCATGACAGGGTCAACGATCGGTTAACGCGGCCGTGCCACGCTGCCCGGTCATGGAGACATGTCTCGTTCCCCTCGACGACCGGGCCCGCTGGGGCGCGCTCGCGGCCGAAGCCGGTCACGTGCAGGTGCAGCAGGGCTGGGCCTATGGCGAAGTCCTCGCCCGGCGGGGTGCGCGCGTCGAGCGCCTGGGATTGTTCGAGGCCGGACGGTGCGTCGGTATGGTCCAACTGGTCGGCCGCCGGCCGCTCGGCGGGCCGTTTCGCCTGTGGCACGGGCTCGGCGGCCCCCTTTGGCTGAGGAGCGATGACCCGCATGCGGGCATCGCGGTCCTGGGGCTCCTGCGGCGCCGCTACGGCTGGCGGCGGGCCGGCCTCTTGCTGCTCACCCCGGCCTCGGGCGATGCGGCGATGGAGGCGCGACGCCTCGAGGCCGCGGGGTTCCGCCGCGCCATGACCGGCTACACGACGGCCCGGCTCGACCTCGCAGCCCCGCTTGCCGACCTGCAGCGGTGCCTCGTCCCCGCCTGGCGGCGTGAGCTCCGACGCGGGGAGGTAGCGCTGGCCTTCGAGTGGTCCGACCCGCGGGCCGATCCCGCCACCCTCGACGTCCTGCTCGAGCGGGAGGCGGGCGAGCGGCGCCGGCGCGGTTACGCCGCGTTGCCGGCGGCCGTGGTGCGCGAGGTGGCGCGGGCGAGCGGCGGGCTCTTGGCCAGCGCGCGGCGCGACGGCCGACTGGTCGCGGCCATGCTGTTCCTGCGGCACGGCCGGACGGCCGTCTACCAAACCGGCTGGAGCGACGGCGACGGCCGCCGCGGGCGCGCCCACCATCGGGCCCTCTGGGGCACGATCGAGCGGCTGCAGGAAGCGGGCGTGCGCTGGCTGGATCTCGGCGGGCTGAACCTGCCGGCCGGAATCGTCCGCTTCAAACTGGGGTGCGGCGCCACGCCGGTGACCTTTGCCGGCACTTTCGTCTGAGACGGGCCCGGCTCAGGGCTCCAGCTCGGTATCCCAGTAGAGGAAATCCCGCCAGCTTTCGTGCAGGTAATTCGGCGGAAAGGCACGTCCGGCGCGCTGCAATTCGTAGGTGGTCGGCCGCCGCGGCGGGGTGCGCGGCGGCATCCCGCACTCGGTCGGCAGCTTGTTGGCCTTGTGCAGATTGCAGCGGGTACATGCCGTGACGATGTTGTCCCAGCTCGTCTGCCCGCCCCGGGAGCGCGGCCTGACGTGGTCGAAGGTCAGGTCCTCGGCGCGCGACCGGGTTCCGCAGTACTGGCAGGCGAAGCGGTCGCGCAGGAACAGGTTGAACCGCGTGAACGGCGGATAGTGGTTCTGCTGCACGTATTCCTTGAGGGCGACGACGCTCGGCAGGCGAAGACGAAAGCTCGGCGAGCGGATCTCGCGGTCGTAGTAGGACACCACGGCAACGCGATCGAGGAACATCGCCTTGACGGCGTCCTGCCAACCCCAGAGCGACAGGGGGAAGTAGCTGAGCGGCTGATAGTCGGCGTTGAGGACGAGTGCCGGGCAGGCATCGAGACGAGGCGACCCGGGGAGGCTCGCCGCCCGGGTCATCGGCGGGCTCGAAAGCGGGATATGGACGGCCGATTGACGAGGCCGAGATGCGACGTCGAGCACTGCATGGTGCGCTGCATAGCGTAAAGTTGTGACAGCTTCGCGATGCGGTCAAGCCGGTCCCACGTTAAGCGGGTGTCAAAGTTTTCCGGTCAGGATCGATCCATCGCCGAAGCATTCGGACATGCGCTCGAGA
Source organism: Pseudomonadota bacterium (assembly GCA_048615135.1). Taxonomy (GTDB): domain Bacteria; phylum Pseudomonadota; class Alphaproteobacteria; order Geminicoccales; family Geminicoccaceae; genus RECO01. The sequence goes on along the minus strand of JBMCMJ010000147.1, from coordinate 2,613 downwards.
GCGCTCGCAGAGGACCCGCCATGCATGCATCCGGGCTGCCGTGCCGGCCGGGGGATTGGGCCCGCGAAGCCCTGGTGGCGATGCGCGACCGGGCGATCCCCCCGACCCCCGAGAATTTCCTGCTCTGGTACACGGTTGCGTCGGGGGCCAACCCGATGCTCAGCCGCGTGGTGCAGGTCCTCGACACACAGAGCGCACCCTACGACGAGGAGCGCAACTCCGAACTCTACGAGCGCTTTTTCAGCGATCAGCAAGAGCGCAGCGCCCTCGAAAACATCGGCGCGCGCATCGAACAGCGGATCGCCGACCTCACGGCACTGGTCGAGGGTATCGTCGACGGCGCACGGGTCTACGACAGCCGGCTCGGCGACGTCGACACGCAGCTCGCGGAGCCGATCTCCGCGCGGGAACTGCAGGACGTGCTCACCACGCTGCGCGCCGACACGCGGCATCTGCGCACCAGCGCTGCCGAATGGGAGGGGCGGGCGGCGGCGCATGCGGTCGAGATGGACCGCCTGCAGCACGACCTCGCCGTTGCCCGCCAGGAAGCCGAGACCGACGCGCTGACGGGGCTCGGCAACCGCAAGCGCTTCGATCGACGGCTGCGCGAGTTGGCCGCTGCCGCTTGCGAGAACGACACGCCGCTGAGCCTGCTGTTCGCCGACATCGACCATTTCAAGAGCTTCAACGATACCTACGGCCATGTGCTGGGCGACCGGGTGCTGAGCCTGGTCGCGGGCAAGCTGCGGGAAGTGGCCGGCAGCGGGGTCGAGGTGTTCCGCTACGGCGGCGAGGAATTCGCCATGCTCGCCTTCGACGCCGAACTGATTGCCGCGGTCGAGGTCGCCGAGACGGTGCGTCGCGCCGTCGCCGGCGCCCGGATCAGCCGGCGCGGCGGCGGCGAGCCGCTGCGGCGCATCACCCTGTCGGTCGGCTTGAGCGAATACACGCCCGGCGAACCGCTCGGCCGCTTCGTCGAGCGCAGCGACGCCGCCCTCTACGCGGCGAAGAACGCGGGCCGCAACCGAACCAGCATCAAGCGGGCGCGCGTCGGGCGCGCCGCCTGATGCCGGCGGAAAAGGCGCCTCAGGCGGCGAGAGCCGCCAGGATCAACAGCGCCACGATGTTGATGATCTTGATCATCGGGTTGATGGCCGGCCCGGCCGTATCCTTGTAGGGATCACCCACCGTATCGCCGGTGATGGCCGCCTTGTGGGCCTCCGAGCCCTTGCCGCCGTAGTTGCCGTCCTCGATGTACTTCTTCGCATTGTCCCAGGCCCCGCCACCCGAGGTCATCGAGATGGCGACGAAGATGCCCGTGACGATGGTGCCGAGCAGCATGGCACCGAGCGCAGTGAAGCCCGCCGACTGCCCCCCGATGGCGCTGACCGCAGCGAACAGGAGGATCGGGGCCAGCACCGGCAGCAAGGAGGGCACGATCATCTCGCGGATGGCCGCCCTGGTCAGCAGGTCCACGGCCTTGCCGTAGTCGGGCCGGCTGGTACCCGCCATGATCCCCTCGTCGGCTCGGAACTGCCGGCGGACCTCCTCGACGATGGCGCCGGCCGCCCGGCCGACGGCCTGCATGCCGAGGGCGCCGAACAGGTAGGGCAGCAGGCCGCCGACGAACAGCCCGACCACGACGAACGGATCGCTCAGCTCGAAGTTGACCTCGAGATCGGGGAAGTAGTGCGAGAGATCCTCGGTGTAGGCCGCGAACAGCACGATCGCTGCGAGCCCGGCGGAGCCGATCGCGTAGCCCTTGGTCACCGCCTTCGTGGTGTTGCCGACCGCGTCGAGCGCGTCGGTCGTGTTGCGGACCTCGGGCGGCAGGTCGGCCATCTCGGCGATGCCGCCGGCGTTGTCGGTGACGGGGCCGTAGGCATCCAGGCTCACGACCATACCGGTCAGCGCCAGCATCGTGGTGGCGGCAATGGCGATGCCGTAGAGCCCGGCCGAGAGATAGGCGGTGAGGATGCCCAGCGCGATGACGATCACCGGCAACGCGGTCGCCTCGAGCGAGACGGCGAGACCGGCGATGATGTTGGTGCCGTGACCGGTGGTCGAGGCCTGGGCGATCTTGCGCACCGGCCGGTACTGCGTCGAGGTGTAGTAGTCGGTGATGAACATCAAGGCCGCGGTCACGCCGAGGCCGACCAGCGTGCACAGATAGATGCCGAGGCCGGTGAAGGAGCCGCCGACCGACGGCTCGTAGACCTCGGTGAAGCCGACGGTGAGGAAGGTGAGCGGCACCAGCACCACGGCGGAGAGACCGGCCGTCCCCCAAAAGCCCTTGTAGAGGGCGCCCATGATGTCGTTCTTGGGCCCGAGCTTGACGAGGTAGGTGCCGAAGATCGAGCCGATCAGGCAGACCGCGCCGATGACCAGCGGGTAGAGCATGAGGCTCGACTGGGCGGCACCGACGAAGAAGATGGCGCCCAGCAGCATGGTCGCCACCACGGTGACGGCGTAGGTCTCGAACAGGTCCGCGGCCATGCCGGCGCAGTCGCCGACATTGTCGCCCACGTTGTCCGCGATCACCGCCGGGTTGCGCGGATCGTCCTCCGGGATGCCCGCTTCGATCTTGCCGACGAGATCCGCGCCGACGTCGGC
>JBMCMJ010000146.1:0-6692 GCA_048615135.1 Pseudomonadota bacterium | reverse complement strand
AGCCGCGGGGCAGGTGCTGCATGAACGGCCGGAGGTCGACCGGCGGATCGTCGCCCGCGACGAATGCTGCGAGGGCTTCGCCGGTGGCGGGGGCGAGCAGGATGCCCCAGGGACCGTGGCCGGTGGCAACGAAGGCGCCGGCGGCACCCGGCACGGGGCCGATCAAGGGCAGGCCGTCGCGGGTGACGGGCCGATAGCAGGCCTGCACCGCCAAAGCCGGCGCGCCGGCCAGCAGCGGGCTCAACGGCGCCAGAATGGCGCGCAGGCGAGCTTCGGCGTCCGCGGCCGGCGTAACGGCGGCGGGGTCGTCCGGCAGGGGCGTGTCGTCCGCGAGGCCCGCGATGTAGGCGGTGCCGTCGGGGCGCAGAAACAGTTCGGGGGCCTCGATCCGCCCCTCGGCGGTCTCGACCTCGGCGAACACGGCCTGGGCCGGCAGCGGCCGCTCGGGCGCCAGGACGAGGCTCGCTCCCTTCAGCCCGCCGACCGGCGGCAGATCGACCCAGCAGCGCGCGAGGCCGGTCCACGGGCCCAGCGCCAGCACCGCCGTCGGGCAGGCAAGCGGACCCTGGTCGGTCAGCACGGCCCGCAGCGCGCCCTCGGCCACGTCCAGTCCGGTGACGCTCGCCTCGACCAAGCGGACGCCAGGAGCCTCGTCCAGAAGCCCGCGGGTGAACGCCGCCGGGTGGACCTGGGCCGTGGTCGCCGTGTCGCCGAGGCGCTGGGCGAGCACCGCGTCCGGGGCCAGCCAGTCGAGGCGGCCGTGGCCTTCCAGCCCGCGGCGCAAGCTCACCGCGGCGGCGAAGGTGTCGAGCCTGCGAAAATTCCAGCGGCCGGGGAAGCGCTCGGCCAGTTGTTCGTGGAGGGCGAAGCTGCGGCGGGCCAACGGGCCCACCGCCGTCGCATCGCACCAGTCGCGGGCGAGGAAACCGCCGGCCTTGCCCGAGGCGGCACCGGCCACGCCGTGGCGCTCGACCAGCGTGACGGCGAAGCCGCGCTCGGCGAGGAAGAACGCGACGGCCGCACCGATGACCCCACCGCCGCAGACGACGACCGGGCCCCTGCTCACCCCTTCGTCCGGTCCTTCAGCACGCTCTTCGGCCCGAGCGGGTGGTCGGCGTGCGGATAGGGGGCGTGGTGGTGGTGGTGATGGTGGTCGTGCCCGTGCCCGTGGTCATGGTGGTGATGATCATGGCCGTGGTCGTGGTCGTCATGCGGCCCGTGGTGGTGATGGCCGTGCTCCCCGTGGCTGTGGCCGACCACCCGGCAGGCGCCGGTGCAGAAGGTGTCGCACAACGGGCAGTCCTCGACGCTCGAGCCGGGCGCACTCGCCCCCTTGCCCTCGACGTGGTGGTGGTGGCTCTCCTGCGGCGTGCCGACCTCGTGCTCGAAGCCCAGCACCTGGGCGCGGTACTTGCACATGGCGCAGTTCATCAGGTTGGAGCCCTCGAGGATCTCGCGGACCCGATCGGCGAAGGTCTCGACCACCAGCGGATGGTCGTTGAGATAGCCCGCCTTGACGAACTGGATGTCCGGGTGGGCGGCGGCGACGCGGTCGGTGAAGCCGTAGATCCGGTCGACCAGGATGCCGGTGAAGAGGAAATAGGGAAAGACGACCACCCGCCGGTAGCCGAGCCGGGCGACGTGCTCGAGGCAGGGCTCGACCAGGGGGAAGGTGACGCCGGAATAGCCCACCTCGCACCAGCCGAAGCCCATGCCTTCCCACAGCATGCGGGCGATCTTGGAGACGTTGGAGTTGGCATCGGGATCGGAGGCGCCGCGGCCGATCACGACGAGGCACACCTCGTGGTTGGGCAACGGGCCGTGCGCGTCGTTGGCCCGGTCGAGGGCGGTCTGGATGCGCTCGCCGGCCGCCCGGATCATCTTGAGATCGACCGCCAACTCGCGGCCGTAGTCGACCCTGAGCCCGTGCTTCTGCTGGTAGGTGTTGAGCACCGAGGGGATGTCGTTCTTGGCGTGGGCGGCTGCGAACAACATGCCCGGCACCGCCAGGATGCGGTCGACGCCCGCCGCGCGCAGCTTGTCGAGGCCGTCGCGGATCACCGGATTGGCGAATTCCAGATAGCCGTATTCGACCGGCCAGTCGGGGAAGTGGGCCTTCAGCCGCTCGGCGACCACGGCGAACTCGTCGACCGCCGCCTTCGAGCGCGAGCCGTGCCCGCAGACCATCACCCCCATACGCTCCGTCAAGATCGCTCTCCTGCTGCCGACCGCGATGCTGCCGCAGCCTGCCGACAACGGCGCGCCGTGCAAGTGGCCATCTGGCGCAAGGGGGCGATCCGGGGTTAGCCTGCCGGGTCAGGAGCCGAGGAGGGACGATGACCCGACTTCGCCACGGCCATGACCTCAGGGCATGGCTCCTCGACCTCGACGGCGTGGTGACCGACACGGCCGCGGTTCACGCCCGCGCCTGGCAGGAACTGTTCGACGGCTATCTGGCCGAGATCGGCGCGGCCGAGCCCTTCCGCCAGCCCGAGGACTATCTCGACCACATCGACGGCAAGCCGCGCTACGAAGGCGTGCGCGACTTTCTCGCCTCGCGCGGGCTGGAGCTGCCGTGGGGCTCGCCCGACGATGCGCCGGACAGACAGACCGTCTGCGGGCTCGGCAATCGCAAGAACGCCCGGTTCGCCGCGGCGCTGGAGGAGGGCGTCACGGTGTTTCCCGGCACGTTGCGCCTGCTCGACGCGTTGGAGCGGCTCGGGCGACCGGCCGCCTGCGTCACCTCCTCGCGCAACGGCCGCAAGGTGCTGGAGCAGGCAGGACTGCTGGAGCGCTTCGCCGTCTTGGTCGACGGCAACGTCGCGGCGGCGCAGGAGCTGCGCGGCAAGCCGGAGCCCGACACCTACGTGCACGCGGCCGAACGGCTGGGGGCCCGCCCCGCGGAGGCGGCCGTCGTCGAGGACGCGCTGAGCGGGGTGCGGGCCGGGCGCAACGGCGCCTTCGGCCTCGTGGTCGGCGTCGACCGGGGTGTCGGACGCGAGGCGTTGTCGCAGGCGGGGGCCGATGTGGTGGTCGGCGATCTCGCCGAGCTTCTGGAGGACTGAGGATGGTGTTGCGCGCGCGGCTGGTCCTGCCGGAAGACCTCTTTCCCTGCGACCCCTGGGCGATCGAGACCTGCCGCTTCTCCGGCGAGTTCGTCCACGAGGCGGAGACCGTCTTCGCCCTGGCCAACGGCTATCTGGGGCTCAGGGGGAGCCACGAGGAGGACCACCCGGTGTTCGAGCCGGGCACCTACCTCAACGGCTTCTACGAACTGCGCAGCATCGTCTACGGCGAGAAGGCCTACGGCTTTCCGAGCGTCGGCCAGACCATGCTCAACTGCCCGGACGGCAAGATCCTCAAGCTCTACGTCGACGGCGAGCCGTTCGACGTGGATGCGCGCGAACTGGACCACTATCGCCGCCGGCTGGACCTGCGCCGCGGCCTGCTCGAGCGGGAACTCGTCTGGTCGCACCCCAACGGCAAGCGGATCCACTACCGCACGCTCCGGCTGGTTTCCTTCACCCAGCGTCACCTCGCCTGCCTGGACGCGGAGCTGTGGATCGAGGGCGGCTGTGGCGAGGTGACGATCGCCTCCGAGCTCGGCCGATCCAAGCCGATGACCGAGCCCCTCGACCCGGAGGACCCGCGCCTCGGCGCCCAGCTCGGCGACCGGGCGCTGCGCCCGCTCGGGCACAGTGCCGAGGGATGCCGGGCGATCACGTGCTTTCGGACCGAGCGTTCGGGCGCGGTGCTGGCCTGCGGCATGGACCACGTGGTCGAAGGCGAGGTCGACTGGAGCAGCGAGGTGACGGCGAGCGACACCGTGGCGCGGGTCACGCTGCGCACCACCCTCGAGCCGGAGCAGCGCTTCCGCGTGACCAAGTACCTCGCCTACCACCACAGCCGGGCGCGCGACGCGGACGAGCTCGGCAGGCTCGCGGGCTGGACGCTCGATGCCGCCAAGCAGGCGGGTCTCGGCGAACTGATCCGGCGCCAGGAGGCGACCGTCGGGGCGTTCTGGGCCTCGGCCGACGTCGAGGTCGAGGACGAGAACCCGCGCGCCCAGCAGGTCATCCGCTGGAACCTGTTCCAGCTCTTGCAGGCGTCCTACTGCGTCGACGGTGCGGGGATCGGCGCCCGCGGGCTCACCGGGCAGACCTACGAGGGGCACTATTTCTGGGACACGGAGATCTACGTCCTGCCCTTTTTGATCTACACCAACCCGCGGATCGCCCGCGGGCTCTTGGAGTTCCGCCATTCCAAGCTCGACAAGGCGCGGCGGCGGGCGAAGGAACTGGGCCATCAGGGAGCGCTCTTCCCCTGGCGGACGATCAACGGTGACGAAGCGTCGGCCTATTACGCCGCCTCGACCGCGCAGTACCACATCAACGCCGACATCGCCTACGCGATCCGCAAATACGTCGAAGTGACCGGCGACGTCGATTTCGTGCGCGACTTTGGTGCCGAGATCCTCGTCGAGACGGCACGGCTCTGGTGCAGCCTCGGCTACTACAACCCGCAGCGCGGCGACCAATTCTGCATCGCCGGGGTGACCGGGCCGGACGAGTACACGGCGATCGTCAACAACAACTACTTCACCAACCTGATGGCGCAGGAAAACCTGCGCTACGCCGCGGCCACGGTGCGAAAGATGCTGGCCGACGAGGATCCGGCCTCTCGCCGTCTGGTGCGGGCGACCGGCCTCGACGAGCACGAGATCGCCGCCTGGGAGGAGGCGGCGGCGCGCATGTTCCTGCCCTACGATCCGGTCCGCGGCATCCACCTGCAGGACGACAGCTTCGTCGACAAGCCGGTCTGGGACTTCGCCAACACCCCGGCCGACAACTATCCGCTCCTCCTCCACTACCACCCGCTCAATCTCTATCGGCACCAAGTGATCAAGCAGGCGGACACCATGCTCGCCATGTTCCTGCTGGATCACGAATTTCCCGACACGGACAAGCGGCGCAATTTCGAATACTACGACCCGTTGACGACCCACGATTCATCGTTGTCGGTCTGCGTGCAGAGCATCATCGCCAACCGGATCGGCGAGAGCGACAAGGCCTACGAGTATTTCCGCTTCGCCGCGACGATGGACCTCTCCGACATCGGCGGCAACGTCAAGAACGGGGCGCACATCGCCTCGATCGGCGGGACGTGGCTGGCCCTGGTCTACGGCTTCGGCGGACTGCACGACTGGGGCGGGCTCATCGCCTTCGAGCCGCGCCTGCCGCGGCAATGGTCGCGCCTCGCCTTCAATCTGCGCTTCAAGGGTGCGCGGCTGCGCGTGGAGGTGACGCACGACCGGACGACCTATGAGCTCGTCGAGGGCGAGGTCGCGCATTTCGAGCATTGGGGCACGCCGGTCACCCTCGATGCGGGCCGATCCGAGGTCACGTTGCCTTACCCCAAGGGTGAGGAGCGGGCGGGCAAGGTGCCCGATAGTTGAGATCCTGCGTGCCTGGGGCGATCCTTGCGGCATGTTGCGCGAACTACCGCCGATCATCTGCCGGGCGCGGGCCTTTTGGGGGGCTTCAACTCGGGGTGCGAATGCCCGATCTTCCGGCATGTCCGCCTTGCACGCGTGCATTGGCGCCAAGAGAGGGGAGGGGCCGGTGACACGGATCACCATCGAGGCCGATGCCTTCGACGCTTGGCTGTTCGATCTGGACGGCGTGATCACCGACACGGCGAGCGTCCATGCGCGCGCCTGGAAACGGGCGTTCGACGACTTTCTGGAGGGCGAGCACGGTCCCGGCTTTCGGCCCTTCGCGATCGATCCGGACTACGTGCGCTTCGTCGACGGCAAGCCGCGCTACGAGGGCGTGGACTCGTTCCTGCGCTCGCGAGGGCTCGAGCTGGACTGGGGCACGCCCGACGATGCGGCCGGCGAGCGCACCGTGTGCGGTGTCGGCAACGCGAAGAACGTGCTGTTCAACCAAGTGCTCGACGAGGACGGCGTCGAGGTCTTCGCGAGTTCGGTGGCGTTGATCGAACGGTTGCGCGCCCGCGGCACGGCGATCGCCGTGGTCACCTCCAGCAAGAATTGCGATCGCGTGCTCGAGGCCGCGGGTCTCGGGCACCTGTTCGACACGCGCCTCGACGGCAACGTCGCGGTCGAGCAACGGCTCGCCGGCAAGCCGGCACCCGCGACCTTCGAGGCCGCCGCCCGCGCCCTCCAGGCGCCGCCGTCGCGGGCCGTCGTGATCGAGGATGCGCTCGCCGGCGTGGCGGCTGGCAGGGCAGGAGGCTTCGGCCTCGTCGTCGGTGTCGCCCGGCACGACGACCAGGACGCGCTGCGCGCGGGCGGTGCGGACATCGTCGTCGACGACCTCGGCACGCTGGTCCTCGCCTGATGCAGGATTGCGGGCCGCAACGAACGGGAGGGAACTCTTTGGCTCGAAACATCGGCGACCTGCCGCACGCCCTGACCCACGCGGCCGACCTCGAGCGGCGGCTCGGCGGCCGGCGACCGGCGGTCTTTCTCGACTACGACGGGACGCTGACCCCGATCGTCGACCGGCCGGAGGACGCCGTCATCTCGCCCAGGATGCGCGAGGCGGTGCGCGAGTTGGCCAAGCGCTGTCCGGTCTGCGTGATCAGCGGGCGCGACCGCCCGGTCGTGCAGGAGTTGATGGGCCTCGACGACCTGATCGTCGCCGGCAGCCACGGCTTCGACATCTGGA
>JBMCMJ010000145.1:0-6755 GCA_048615135.1 Pseudomonadota bacterium | reverse complement strand
GGACGCGGCTCATCAACCGCATGAAGGCGGCTTGCGTGCGAACCGCCCGCCGGCAATCGAGCCGAGGCGACCTTGCGCCCCGCCCCGGCTGGGCGGGGTCGGGGCGCGCGCCCGGGGGCCGTGGCGTCAGTTCCCGAGGGCGGCGTCGATGACGGTGTGGGTCCAGGCGCCTTCGGGGGCGCGGGTGATGACCGGATCGGAGCCGCCGCCGAGGAGGGTGGCCACGGTGCGTTCGTAGTCGGCTGGGTCGAGACGGCCGTCGGAACCTTCGGTCAACAGGTTGACCTCGCGCACCATGCGCCGCTGGTGGGTTTCGGTTTGCGCACCCGTCTCGTCGAACTCGAGCACGATGTCGGCGGCCATGTCCGGGTTTTCGCGGGCGAACTCCCAGCCGCGCATGGCGGCGCGCACGAACCGCGCCATCACGTCGACGAAGGCGGGATCGGCCAGGCGGTCTTCCAAGACGTAGAGGCCGTCTTCCAGCGTGGCGACGCCCTGATCCTCGTATTTGAAGACGATCAGTTCGTCCTCGCTGATCCCGGCGTCGATGATCTGCCAATATTCGTTGTAGGTCATGGTCGAGATGCAGTCGGCCTGACGCTGCAGCAGCGGATCGACGTTGAAGCCCTGGCGCAGCACGGTGACGCCGGTGGGCCCACCTTCGGTCGGGATGCCGAGTTGGCTCATCCAGGAGAGGAACGGGTACTCGTTGCCGAAGAACCACACGCCGAGATTGCGGCCGGCAAAGTCTTCGGGGGAGGTGATGCCGGTGTCGGCGAGGCAGGTCAGCATCATGCCGGAGCGCTCGAAGGGCTGGGCGATGTTGACCAGGGGCACGCCGCGCTCGCGGGCGGCGAGGGCGGCCGGCATCCACTCGACGATCACATCGGCGCCGCCGCCGGCGATCACCTGCGGCGGGGCGATGTCGGGGCCGCCGGGGCGGATCGTGACGTCGAGCCCCTCCGCCTCGAAGAAGCCCTGGTCGAGGGCCGCGTAGTACCCGGCGAACTGGCCTTGGGTCACCCACTTGAGCTGCAGGGTGACCCGGTCGGCGGCGAGTGCGGTCGAACTCATCAGGCCCAAGGCGATCGCCACGGCCAAAGACTTTCTCATCGAACGTCCCTCCTTCGTAGAAAGGGCCCCGTCACCGTCTGTAGGACGGGTGCCAGAACGTGCTGCCGCGCTCGATCAGTGCGATCAGCCCGTAGGATGCGGAGCCGACGACGGCCGCCATGGTGATCTGTGCCCAGACCATGTCGATGTTCATGCGGCCGATCTCGGTGGAAATGCGAAAGCCCATGCCGACCGTGGGCGAGCCGAAGAACTCGGCGACGATGGCGCCGATCAAGGCCAGGGTGGAGTTGATTTTCAACGCGTTGAAGACGAACGGCATGGCCAAGGGTAGCCGCATCTTCCACAAGGTCTGGCCGTACGACGCGGCGTAGGTCTGCATCAGGTCGTGATCGATGCGCGAGGCGGCCTTCAGGCCGGCCAGCGTGTTCACCATCATCGGAAAGAAGGTCATCACGACCACGACGGCGGCCTTGGAGTGCCAGTCGAAGCCGAACCACATGACCATGATCGGTGCCGTGCCGATGATCGGCAGGGCGGAGACCATGTTGCCGACCGGCAGGAGCCCGCGGGTGAGAAACGGTGAGCGGTCGATGAGCAGGGCCGCCAGGAAGCCGACGCCGCAGCCGATGGCGTAGCCCGTCAGCACCGCACGCAGATAGGTCTGCTGAAAATCGGCCCAAAGGATGGGCAAGGAGCCGGCGATCCGCGCCCCGATAGCGCTGGGTGCGGGCAAGAGGATCGAGGGCACCCCGGCGCCGCGCACGATCAACTCCCACAAGAGCAATAGCCACAAGCCGAAGAGCAGCGGTACCAGGACGGAATGTGCGCGTCGCAGAGGCGCTGGTCGAGGATGCCACGCGGAGAGGGTGGTGGTGGCGTGCCAAGCGAGCAGCCAGGCTGCCAGCACGTTCCCCCAAAAGCCGATGCCGGCAGCGCCCTCGACCGTGGGCAGCGCCCGCAGCAAGAGGGCAGCGGCCACGAGGGCGCCGAAGCCCTCGACCCAATAGGTGCGCCGCATCGCCGACCACAGTGCGGCGGCGAGCAAGAGGAGACCCGCGAGACCGATGCCGAAGCCCGGCGCGAAGAGGCCGCCGACCGCGCCCACGGCTGCAGCCGGCACGGCAAGGCCGGCCAACAGGGGCGGCATCGTCATCGGCTCATGCCCATTCGCCAGAGGACCAGCCGGTTGGCGAGGCCGACGATGCTGACCAACAGACCTGCGAGAACGGCGGCGACGATCAGGGCGGCCCAGATCTGCAGCGTCTGGCCGAAGTAGAAGCCGGACAGGAGCCGCGCCCCCAAGCCGGCAACCGCACCCGTCGGCAGTTCGGCAACGATGGCGCCGACGAGCGCGATGGCGATGGCGACGCGCATTGCGGGGAACAGGTACGGCAGCGCCGATGGCCAGCGCAGACGCCAGAACACCTGCCAGGGGCTCGCGCTGTAGGTGCGCATCAGATCGAGGTGCAGGACCTCGGGCGAGCGGAGCCCCTTCACCATGCCGACGGCGATCGGGAAGAAGGCGAGGTAGCTCGAGATGATCGCCTTCGGCACCAGTCCCGACAATCCGATGGCGCCGAGAACGACGATGATCATGGGTGCTATGGCCAGGATCGGAATGGTTTGCGAGGCGATGATCCAAGGCATCAGGCTCTGGTCGAGACTTCTGACGTGGACGATGCCGATGGCGATCAGGATGCCCAGTACCGTGCCCATGGCGAAGCCGAGCAGGGTCGAGGAGAGCGTAATTCGGGCATGGTAGACGAGGCTCCGGCGCGACGTCGGTGCCATGTCGAACACCGTCCGCTCCAACTCGCCCCAAATCTGATGCGGCGTCGGCAGGACCGGGCGGTCCTGGTTCCAGGTGTCACGCACCAATTGCGGCAGCGTCCAGTCGACGCCCTGGCGGACATAGGTGTCGCGCTGGAACGGCTGGTTCATCCAGATCGCGGCCGCGTACCAGATGACCACGAGGGCGGCGAGCACGGTCATCACCGGCAGGAAGGTGCGCGTGAGCCAGCCGATCATCGGGCCGCCTCAATCGGCATAAGCGTGGCCGGCCTTCAGACCGTCGCGCACCCGCTGCGCGATCGCCAGGAATTCGGGCGTCTCGCGCAGCTCCAGGCCGCGCTCGCGCGGCAGATCGCACGGGATGACATCGTGGATGCGGCCCGGCCTGGGGCTCATCACCACGATCTTGGTGGAGAGGAACACCGCCTCCAAAATCGAGTGGGTGACGAACACCACCGTCTTCTTGGTGCGGTGCCAAAGGCCGTGCAGTTGCAGGTTCAAATGGTCGCGGACGATTTCGTCGAGAGCACCGAACGGTTCGTCCATCAACAAAAGATCGGGGTCGAAGCTGAGGGCACGGGCGATCGATGCGCGCTGCTGCATCCCGCCCGAGAGCTGCCAGGGATATTTGCGCTCGAAGCCCTCCAGGTTGACGAGGGCGAGGTTGCGCTTCACCCGCTCCCGCCGCTCGGCGCGCGGCAAGCCCATGATCTCCAATGGCAGAGCGACGTTGTTGGCCACCGTCCGCCAGGGGTAGAGGGCCGGTGCCTGGAACACGTAGCCATAGGCACGGGCGAGCCGCGCGGCCTCGGGCGTCACCCCTTCGACGGTGATGCTGCCGGATGTCGCCTTCTCCAGATCGGCGATGACGCGGAGCAGCGTGGTCTTGCCGCAGCCCGAGGGGCCGATCAGTGACACGAACGCATGCCGTTCGATGGCGAGGTCGACATCGGCGAGGGCGTGCACCGGGCCGTCCGCCGTCCGAAAGACGAGCGACAGGCCCCGCGCGTCGATCACCGGGTGCTCCGGTGCGGCGGTGGCTGACGGCACCCCGTCGCGATGGGGGAGTTGGTCAGACACCGGGCGGCATGTTCCGGGGATCGCGGGCGATCGGCCGCGGTGTGGTCAGCGCCTTCCACGAGCTGTAGGCCTGGATGGTCGGTGCAAAGGGTTGGCGCTCGACGAAGCGCCCGTCGCCGGCCTCGGCCTTGATCGTGCCGTCGTCGACGGCCACCCGGCCGCGGCTCAGGGTGAAGCGCGGCAGCCCCCTCAGTTCGAAGCCCTCGAACACGTTGTAGTCGATCGCCGAAACTTGGCCGGCCGCGCGTACCGTCTTGGTCTTGGCCGGGTCCCAGACAACGAGGTCGGCATCGGCACCGACCGCGATCGCGCCCTTTTTCGGGTAGAGGTTCAGAATCTTGGCACTGTTGGTCGAGGTGACGGCGACGAACTCCTCCTTGGTGAGACGGCCGGTGTTGACACCGCGGCTCCAGAGCACCGGCATCCGGTCCTCCAGCCCGCCCGTGCCGTTCGGGATCTTGGTGAAGTCACCGACGCCGAAGCGCTTTTGTTCGGTCGTGAAGGCGCAGTGATCGGTGGCCACGACCTGCAGCGTGCCGCCGGTGAGCCCGGCCCACAGGCTGTCTTGGTGCTTCTTGTCGCGAAAGGGCGGGCTCATGACGCGCCTCGCCGCATGGTCCCAGTCGGGATGCGCGTACTCGCCTTCGTCGAGGGTGAGGTGCTGGATCAAGGGCTCGCCGTAGACCCGCTTGCCGAGGGCGCGGGCCCGGCGGATGGCTTCGTGGGCCGGCTCGCTGGAGACGTGGACGACGTAGAGCGGCACGCCCGCCGCGTCGGCGATCATGATCGCCCGGTTGACCGCCTCGCCCTCCACCTCGGGCGGGCGGGAATAGGCGTGCGCCTCGGGGCCCGTCGTGCCGAGTGCCGTGTACTTGGCCTGCAGCCGTGCGACCACGTCACCGTTCTCGGCATGCACCAGCGGCAAGGCCCCCACCTCGGCACAGCGCAGAAACGACTGGAACAGCTCGTCGTCATTCACCATCAAGGCCCCCTTGTAGGCCATGAAGTGCTTGAAGCTGTTGATGCCGCGCTTGGTCACCTCGGGCATTTCGGCCCAGACCGGCTCGTCCCACCAGGTGATCGCCATGTGGTAGCCGTAGTCGGCGCAGGCCTTGCCCGCCTTCTGGTTCCAGACGGCGAGCGCATCCAAGAGCGACTGGCCCGGTGCGGGCAGGACGAAATCGACCACCATGGTGGTGCCACCGGCAAGCCCGGCGCGGGTACCGGAGAAGAAGTCGTCGGACGAAAACGTCCCCATGAAGGGCATTTCCAGGTGCACGTGCGGGTCGATGCCGCCGGGCATGACGTAGCAGCCGGTGGCGTCCAGCACCGTGTCGCCGCCGAGGTTCGGCCCGATCGCGGCGATGGTCTCGCCCTCGATCCGGACGTCGGCCGCGAAGCTGTGGTCGGCGGTGACCACCGTGCCGCCCTTGATGACCGTCGACATACCCCGATCCTCCCTCAGCGTTCGACCACGCCCGCGGTCTCGACCACGGCGTGGAACAGGACGTTGGCGCCGGCCGACGCCCAGTCCTTGGTGATCTCCTCGGCCTCGTTGTGCGACAGGCCGTCGACGCAGGGGCACATCACCATGGCCGTCGGCGCCACCCGGCTGATCCAGCAGGCGTCGTGGCCGGCCCCCGAAACGATGTCCTTGTGGCTGTAGCCGAGCTTCTCGGCGGCGGCGCGAACGGCCGCGACGCAGCCCGGATCGAAGGTCACCGGATCGAACGCACCGACTTCCTCCACCGTGATCGCCAGCCCCAATTCCCGCGCGATCTTGGCCCCTTCGACGCGCAGCGCCGCCTCCATGGCGTCGATGACCGCCTTCTCCGGGTGGCGGAAATCGACCACGAACACGGCTTTGCCGGGGATGATGTTGCGCGAGTTCGGATAGACGTTGCACATCCCGACGGCCCCGACCGCATGCGGCGGATAGCGGAGTGCGATGTCGTGGACCCGGTCGGTGATGCGGGCCATGCCGAGGCCGGCGTTGACGCGCTTCGGCATCGGCGTCGAGCCGGTATGGCTCTCGCGGCCGACCAGCGTCACCTCCAGCCAGCGCAGCCCCTGGCCGTGGGTGACGACGCCGATGTCGACCCCCTCGTCCTCCAGGATCGGCCCCTGCTCGATGTGCAGCTCGAAGAACGCCTTCATCGGCCGCCGCCCCACCGGCGCCGCGCCCTTGTAGCCGATCCGCTCCAATTCGGCGCCGAAGCTCTTGCCGTCGGCGTCGCGCCGGTCATAGGCCCAATCCAGGCTGTGGGTGCCGGCGAACACGCCCGAGGCCAGCATCGCCGGGGCGAAACGCGTGCCCTCCTCGTTGGTCCAGTTCACCACCTCGATCGGGTGTCTCGTCCGGACCCCGAGGTCGTTGAGTGTGCGCACGATCTCCAGGCCGCCGAGCACCCCGAGCACGCCGTCGTACTTGCCGCCCGTGGGCTGGGTGTCGAGGTGCGAGCCGACCATCACCGGCGGCAGGCTCGGATCGGCGCCCTCGCGGCGGGCGAACATGGTGCCCATCTGGTCGACCACGACCGTCATCCCGGCCGCCTCGCACCACGTCTTGAACAGGTCGCGCCCTGCTTTGTCGTCATCGGTCAGCGTTTGCCGGTTGTTGCCGCCGGCGACGCCCGGGCCGATCTCGGCCATCGCCAGGATCGCGTCCCACAGCCGGTCGGGGTCGAGGCGAAGATTGGCGGTGAGGGTCATCGTGGTTCCCGTCGTTCAGGCGGCCTGCTGCTCTTCCGCTGTCACCCTTCGGGGTTGGGCAAATGCCATGCCAAGGCGGCGGAGGCGGTCATCGGCCG
>JBMCMJ010000144.1:0-6776 GCA_048615135.1 Pseudomonadota bacterium | reverse complement strand
CGGCGACGGTCGAAGTTCCCTCTTTGGCCGGGGCCGGGCCCTTGGTCGAAGGAACTTCGATCGGGGTTCGGCGGTTAGCCTCCACTGGGACGTGGACGTGACGGTGACGGAGGCCCTGGCCTCGATGGGTGAAGCAACGAGCGGTACCGGCGAGGGGAGGATCGTTGCCATCCAGGGCGCGGTGGTCGACATCCGCTTCCAGGGTGTCCTGCCGGCGATCGACGAACAGCTGATCAGCGGTCCCGACCAGCAGGTCGTGATCGAGGTGGCGGCCCTGCTCGGCCGCGACCGGGTGCGCGGCCTCGCCCTCAATGCCGCCCAGGATCTGGCGCTCGGCATGCCGGTCCAGGCCACCGGCGAGACCCTGCGCATGCCCGTGGGAGATGCGGTGCTCGGGCGGATGCTCGACGTCTTCGGCACGCCGATCGACGGCAAGCCAGCGCTGAAAGACCCGCCGACCCGCCCGCTCTACCGCGCCCCCATTCCACTCGCCCAGCGCCGGGTGGGCACCGAACTGTTCGAGACGGGGCTGAAGGCGATCGACCTGCTCTGTCCGCTCGAGCGCGGCGGCAAGGCCGGACTGTTCGGCGGTGCGGGCGTCGGCAAGACCGTGCTGATCACCGAGATGATCCACAACATGGTCGGCCGCTATGAGGGGGTGAGCCTCTTCTGCGGCATCGGCGAACGCTGCCGCGAGGCCGAGGAGCTGTATCGCGAAATGCAGGAGACGGGCGTGCTCGAGCGCACGGTCATGGTGTTCGGCCAGATGAACGAGAGCCCGGCGGTGCGCTTTCGCGTGGGTCACGGCGCGCTCACCATCGCCGAGCACTTCCGCGACGAGGCGCGGCGCGACGTGCTGCTGCTGATCGACAACGTCTTCCGCTTCGTCCAGGCCGGCGCCGAGGTCTCGGGCCTGCTCGGCCGCATCCCCTCCAGGGTCGGCTACCAGCCGACGCTCGGCACCGAACTCGCCGCCCTCGAAGAGCGGATCGCCAGCACGGCCTCGGGGGCGATCACCTCCGTCCAGGCGGTCTACGTGCCGGCCGACGACTTCACCGATCCGGCGGCCACCCACACCTTTTCCCACCTCTCCGCCTCGATCGTGCTGTCGCGCAAGCGCGCGAGCCAGGGCCTCTATCCGGCGGTCGATCCGCTGCAGTCCTCCTCGAAGATGCTGACCCCGGCCGTGGTCGGCGAACGCCACTACCGGGTCGCGCGCGACGTCAAGGAGACCCTCGCCGCCTACGAGGATCTGAAGGACATCATCGCCATGCTCGGGCTGGAGGAACTCTCGGAGGGTGACCGCAAGGTGGTGGCGCGGGCCCGCCGGCTGGAGCGGTTCCTCACCCAGCCCTTCTTCAGCACCGAGGCCTTCACCGGCAAGAAGGGGGTCATGGTCGGCCTCGAGGACGTGCTGGACGGCTGTGAGCGCATCCTGGCCGACGAAGTGGCCGAGCGGCCGGAGAGCGACTTCTACATGATCGGCGCGCTGGATGCGGCCGACGAGGAGGGCTGATGCAGTTGCGCGTACTCCTGCCGAGCCGGATCCTCGTGGATCGCGAGGTGCGCCGCGTGGTTGCCGAGGCCGAAAACGGGTCGTTCGGCATTCTGGAGCGGCACGCCGACATCGCGGCCGCCCTGGTCCCCGGCATCCTGGTGCTGGAGCCGGTCGACGCGGCCGAGCGCTACGTCGGCATCGACGTGGGCGTCCTGGTGAAGTGCGGTGCCGAGGTGCTGGTCGCGACCCGCGACGCGGTCGAAGGCGACGACCTCGACGATCTGCGCCGTGCGGTGCGGGAGCGCTTCGTTCAACTCGACGACCGCGGGCGCCAGGCGCAGACGGCCCTCGCCCGTCTCGAAGCGGGTGTGGTGCGCCGTTTCGTCGAGTACCAGGAGCAGGGCTGATGGCGGACGAGCGGTCGAAGGGCGCGCCGGCGCCGATGGGCGAGGCGGTCGATCGCAAGGCCCGGCGCAAGGCGAAGGCCCGCGCCGAACAGTCGCGCGGGATCTGGTTCGGGCTCGGCATGTTCGGTCTGGTCGGCTGGGCGGTGGCGGTGCCGACGCTCATCGGCATCGCGGTCGGCGTGTGGCTCGACCGGGTCCTCGCCGACCCCGTCTCGTGGACGCTGACCTTCCTGTTCTTGGGCGTCGTCCTCGGCTGTCTGAATGCCTGGTGGTGGGTCCGACGGGAGAGCCGGGATGACTGAGCCCTGGACCCTGGCCCTCGACTTCGGGCTCGGCATGCTGGTGGGTGCGGCCCACGCCTTCCTGCTGCGCCGTGCCGTTCGCCGGCTTGCGGGCACGGCGCAGCCGGCAGTCCGCGTGGTGGGCGGCAGTCTCGCCCGCGTCGCCCTGGTGGTGGCCGCCCTGTTCCTCGTGGCCGGCGGCGATCCGCTCGGGCTCGCCGCGGCCCTTCTGGGCTTCACGCTCGTTCGCCTCGTGGTTGCCGGATCCGTCGCCCGGATCGGCTTCGAGGGAGGCTGACGCTTGGAGATTTCCCCCGACCAACTCGTCCTCTGGCAGTGGGGCCCGGTGCGGCTGAACGCGACCATCGCGTTCACGTGGCTGGTCATGCTGCTGCTCGCCCTCGGCTCGTATCTCGTGACCCGGCGCCTGAGCGATGCCGATCGCCCGTCCCGGCTGCAGACACTCCTCGAGGTCGTCGTGACCGGCATCAGCGGGCAGATCCGCGAAGTGACGCACAGCGACGCCGCACGCTATTTGCCGTTCGTCGGCACCCTGTTCCTGTTCATCGCCACCTCCAACCTGTTGGCGGTCGTGCCGGGCTTCCGCCCACCGACCGGCTCGCTGTCGACCACGACGGCGCTCGCTCTCTGCGTGCTCGTGGCGGTGCCGCTCTATGCGATCGCCGAGCGCGGGGTGCTTGGATATCTGCGCCGCTACGTGCAGCCGACCCCGTTCATGCTGCCGTTCAACCTGATCGGCGAAGTCTCGCGCACCGTCGCCCTCGCCATCCGCCTGTACGGCAACGTGATGAGCGGGACCGTCATCGTCGCCATCCTGTTGAGCGTGGCGCCGTTCTTCTTCCCCATCCTGATGCAGCTCCTCGGACTGCTGACGGGTTTGATCCAGGCCTACATCTTCGCGGTGCTGGCGATGGTCTACATCGCCTCGGCGGCAAGGCCGCATGCCGCGGAGTCGAGCGAGAACGAAGGGAACTGAGCCATGGATGCAGCCACCGTCATCGCGGCCGTGTCGATCTTCACCGCCGGGCTGACCATCGCCATCGGCTCGATCGGCCCGGCGCTCGGCGAAGGACGGGCCGCGGCGCAGGCGCTGAGCGCGATCGCCCAACAGCCGGACGAGGCGAACACCATCACCCGCACGCTGTTCGTCAGCCTCGCCATGATCGAATCGACCGCGATCTACTGCTTCGTCGTGTCGATGATCCTGATCTTCGCCAATCCGTTCTGGCAGAGTGCGGCGAACGGCGCGGGTGGGTGACCCATGCAGATCGACTGGCTCACCGTCAGCGCCCAGCTGGTCAACTTTCTCGTTCTCGTCTGGCTGCTGCAGCACTTCCTCTACGGCCCGATCACCCGGGCGATGGCGGCCCGCGAGGCCAGGATCGAAGCGCGGCTCGACGAGGCGCGCCGGGCGCGCAGCGACGCCGAGAGCGAGGCCGAATGCCTGCGCGAACGGCAGGCGGAACTGGAGCGGGACCGCGAGCGGCTGTTGCGCGAGGCGAAGGAGGCGGCCGAGGCCGAGCGGCGCGAACGGGAGCAGCAGGCCCGCGAGGCGGTCGATCGGTTGGCGAAGGACTGGCGGCGCCAGCTCGGCGAGGAGCGGCAGTCGTTTCTGCGCGATCTGCGCGACCGGGCGGAGAACCTCGTCTACCGCATCGCCGCGCGGGCGATCGAGGACCTGGGTGACGAGGACATGGAGGGCCGGATCGCCCACGGCTTCGCCCGCCGCCTGCACGATCTCGACGAAGACGCCCGCGGCCGGCTGGCGGCGGCGGCCGACGAGGGGGCGCGCATCGTGAGCCGCTTCGAGCTGCCGAGCGAGGCCAAGCGGATCGTGACCCGCGCCGTGCACGAGGTGACGGGCCGCGAGGTGGCGGTCGACTACGCGAACCAGCCCGAGGCGAGCCTCGGCATCGAGCTTCGCTGCGGCAGCCAGCGCGTCGCCTGGACCGTCGCCGCGTATCTCGACGACCTCGAGGAGGCCGTGGCCGCCCGGCTGCGCGAGCAGATCCCCGACCCGGCGGCGGAGACGGCCGCATGAAGTCGGCCGAGCCCGCCTATGGTCATGTCCTCGACCGCAGCTTCGAGCCGATCGCGCGCACCCTGGCGGAGCATCGCCCCGCACTCCGGCTCGCCGAGGTGGGCACGGTCACTTCGGTTGCGAGCGGCATCGCGCGGATCGAGGGCCTCTCGTCGGTCAAGGACCACGAACTGATCGCCCTGCCGGACGGCCTGCTCGGCTTCGCGGCCAATCTCGACGAACGGGAAATCGGCGTGGTGCTGCTCGGCTCCGACCGCACGCTTTCGGTCGGCGCCGAGGCCCGCCGCACCGGGCGGGTGGTCGACGTCCCGGTCGGCCAAGGCCTGCTCGGCCGGGTGGTGGACGCGACCGGGCGCCCGCTCGACGGCGAGGGCGAGGTGCGGGCCGGCGAACGCTGGCCGATCGAGCGTCCGGCGCCGCCGATCATCGCCCGCGCGCCCGTCGCGGAGCCGCTGCAGACCGGCATCAAGGCGATCGACGCGGCGGTCCCGATCGGCCGCGGCCAGCGCGAGCTCATCCTCGGCGACCGGCAGACCGGCAAGACGGCCATCGCGGTCGACGCCATCCTCAACCAGGGGCGCGACGACGTCGTCACGATCTACTGCGCGATCGGCCAGCGCGGCTCGGCCGTGGCGCGGGTGATCGACAGCCTGCGGGCAGAGGGCGCGATGGCCCATTCGGTCGTCGTGGTCGCGGCCGGCGAGGAGCCGCCCGGCCTGCAGTTCACGGCCCCCTATGCCGCCACCAGCATCGCCGAGTGGTTCATGGAGCGCGGCCGCGACGTGCTGATCGTCTACGACGACCTGACCCGCCACGCGCGCGCCTACCGCGAATTGTCGCTCCTGCTGCGCCGGCCGCCCGGACGCGAGGCCTATCCGGGCGACATCTTCTACATCCACGCGCGGCTGCTCGAGCGGGCCACCCATCTGCGCGAGGACGCGGGCAGCGGCTCGCTCACCGCGTTGCCGATCATCGAGACCCAGGCGCAGAACATCTCGGCCTTCATCCCGACCAACCTGATCTCGATCACCGACGGGCAGATCTACCTCTCCCCGGAGCTGTTCCGCAAAGGCCAGCTGCCGGCGATCGACGTCGGCAAGTCGGTCTCGCGGGTCGGCGGCAAAGCCCAGCTGCCGGCCTTCCGCGCGGTCGCGGGCGATCTTCGGCTCGGCTACGCGCAGTTCGAGGAACTGGAGACCTTTGCCCGCTTCGGCACCCGGCTCGACGAGGACACCCGCCGCCGGCTGGAGCGCGGCCGGCGCGTCCGGCTGATCCTGCGCCAGAACGAGCAGGACCGGTTCGACGTCGCCGAGCAGCTGGCGGTGCTGCTCGCCACCACCCGCGGGCTGCTCGACGACGTGGCGGAGGAGCGCATCGCCACGGTCGAGAGCGAGTTGCGCCGGCGGCTGCGGGAGGAAGCGGGCGACCTGCACGCGACCCTGCTGCGCGGCGACGAACTCGACGACGATGACCGCGAGGCGGTGCTCGACCTCGCCCGCGCGGTGGTCCGCGACATGGCCGGCGGGGAGGACTGACGGTGGTGGAAACCACGCAGGCCCTCGCCCGGCGGATCGACACGACGCACGAACTGCGCTCGATCGTCCGCACCATGAAGGCGCTCGCCGCGGTCAGTATCCGGCAATACGAGCAGGCCGTCGTGGCGCTCGACGACTATCGCCGCACCGTCGACCTCGCCCTGCGCGCGGCGCTGGGCCCCGCCGCCATGCCCGAGACCCTGACCGCGCCGGGCGACGGCAAGGTGCTGACGGTCGTGTTCGGTTCGGACTACGGACTGTGCGGCCGCTTCAACCAGGAGGTGGTCCATTTCGCCAAGGAGGAGTTCGACCGCCGCCGCATCGCATTCGACGACGTCGTCCACCTCGCCGTCGGCATCCGCGCCGCCGCACGGCTCGATGCGGCCGGTGCGCGGCTCGTGCGCAGCTTCGTTTTGCCGGGCTCCGTCGACGGGCTCACGCGGCTCGCCGAGGACCTGCTGTTGGAGATCGACCGCGAGCGCCGGCAGCGACCGATCGGCCGCATCCTGCTCGTGCACAACCACAACGCGCCGGGTACGACCGCGGCGCCGATGGCCGCCCAGCTCCTGCCGCTCGATCCGGTCTGGCTCGCCGAGCTGCGCGCCCGGCCATGGCCGTCGCGGCGCCTGCCCAGCCACACCATGGACCGCTCGGACCTCCTGCGCGCCCTGGTTCGCCAGCACCTGTTCCTCGGCCTGTTCCGTGCCGCCGCACGGTCGGCCGCGAGCGAGCATGCCACCCGGCTCGCGGCCATGCAGGCCGCCGAGCGGAACATCGACGAGCACCTCGACGAGATGACCGGCGCCTATCGCCGCCAGCGGCAGGCAGCGATCACGAGCGAGCTGTTGGACGTCGTCTCGGGCTTCGAGGCGCTGACCGCGGCCGAGCCGAGCTAGGGGATGGCGATGGGCAAGGGACGCATCCGCATCGGCACGTCGGGCTGGCACTACGGCCATTGGGTCGGCCCGTTCTATCCGGAGCCGACGCCGGAGA
>JBMCMJ010000143.1:0-6809 GCA_048615135.1 Pseudomonadota bacterium | reverse complement strand
CTCGACCGCATCCGCACCACCCTCTCCACCTCGATCCTGTCGGACACGCTCGACGGCCTCGGTGCACGCAGTCAGGCGATGCGGTCGTTCGTGCGCCCGCTACACGATGATTTCGTCCTGGTCGGCCGAGCACGCACCGGGCTCTACATGCCGGTTTATCACGTGGCCGAGGGCGAGAATCCGTATGCGGTGGAGATGGCGCTGGTCGATGATCTCGGGCCGGACGACGTCGCGGTGCTGGCCTGCGACGGCCCCACCGAGCGGATCGGACCGTGGGGCGAACTGCTCTCCACCGCGGCACGGGCGCGCGGTGCCGCCGGTTGCGTCACCGACGGACTCGTCCGCGACGTGCGGCAGATCCGGCGGATGGGCTTTCCGGTGTTCGCCGGTGGCATCGGCCCGCTCGACAGCAAGGGACGGGGCATGATGATGACGCGCGACGTGCCGGTAATGTGCGCGGGCGTCGAGGTGCATCCGGGCGATCTGGTGGTGGCCGATGTCGACGGAGTGGTGGTGGTGCCGCGCGCGCTGGAGAAAGCTGCCATCGAGGCAGCTCTCGCCAAGGCCGATGCCGAGGACCGAACGCGCGAGGAATTGAAGGCCGGCGCGCGGCTGGCGGACGTCTTCGCCCGTTACGGGGTACTGTGAACGGCCAGCTCAGACGAGAGCGCGGGAGGATGTGCTCGCGTCGAGTCCGTAGGCATGGGCGTTGAAATCGGCGGCGGCCGCCGCGTCGACCGCCTCGACGCCCTTGGCTGCCGGATCCTTCAGGACGTAGCCCCGGCCCCACACCGTTTCGATGTAGTGGATACCGCCATTGGCATCGCCGATCTTCCGCCTGAGCTTGCAGATGAAGACGTCGATGATCTTCAACTCCGGCTCGTCCATGCCGCCATAGAGGTGGTCGAGGAACATTTCCTTGGTGAGCGTCGTGCCCTTGCGGAGCGAGAGCAGCTCCAGGATGCCGTATTCCTTGCCCGTGACGTGCAACCGCTTGCCGCCGACATCGACCGTGCGGGTGTCGAAGTTCACGGTGAGGTTGCCCGTGCGGATCACCGATTCCGAATGCCCCTTCGAGCGCCGCACCACGGCGTGGATCCGTGCGGTCAGTTCGTCCTTGTGGAATGGCTTGGTCACGTAGTCGTCGGCGCCGACCGAGAGACCTCTAACCTTGTCGTCCACCTCCAGCCGTCCCGACAGGATCAACACCGGCGTCTTGATGCGGGCGCTGCGGATGCGTCGTACGACCTCGTAGCCGTCGATATCGGGTAGCGTCAGATCGAGCAGGATGATGTCGAAGTCGTAGAGCTTGGCCAACTCGATGGCGTCCTCGCCGTAGCCCGTGGGCTCGTGCAGGATGCCGTCGTGGTCCAGAGCTATCTCGATCATCTTCTGCGAGATGGGATCGTCTTCGACCACCAGGGCGCGCATCGGCATCTCCCAACCGGCTGGCCACGCCAACGCGGCGTCGCTGCATGGCGTGGTTTATGCGCCCATAAGGTTTATGATTTGTAAATAATGCTCGTGATACGGGTACGGAAGAGCCGCGGAGAAGCCCCTTGCCCGATCTCGACGCCGCCCTCGCCACCCTGCAACCCTGGCAGGTTTCCGGGCGCATCGTCGCCGCCCGCGCCAGTTCGCTGCGCTGCGCGGGCCTCGGCGGCCTGGCAGCGGTCGGCGATACCTGCCGGATCGACCGGGGGCGACCGGGTCACGGTCTGCTCGCCGAAGTCGCCGCGTTCCAGGGCGACACGACGATCCTGCTACCCTATGGCGAACCGCAGAACGTCTCGCTCGGCGCTCGTGTCACGCTCGCGCCGTCACTCGGTGTCGTCCGCCCCACGGCTGCTTGGCTCGGCCGCGTTCTCGACCCTCTCGCCCGCCCGCTCGACGACGGGCCGCCGCCGCCCACCGGTCCGACCCCACGCTCGCTCTACGCTCACCCGCCGAGTGCCACCAGACGCCAGCCCCTGGGCCCCCGCATGCGTCTCGGGGTGCGGGCCCTCGACCTCTTCGTCCCCTGCAAGCGCGGCCAGCGGCTCGGCATCTTCGCGGGCTCCGGCGTCGGCAAGTCCACACTGCTGTCGATGATCGCCGGTCACTGCACGGCCGATTGCCTCGTCATCGGGCTGATCGGCGAGCGGGGGCGGGAGGTGAACGAGTTCCTGCGCGAGACGCTCGACGAGGCGGCGCGCAGCCGGGCGGTGGTGGTCGTCGCGACGTCGGATCAGCCAGCCATGCTGCGCCGGCGGGCCGCGTGGCTCACCCTCACCATCGCCGAGGCGCTGCGCGACGAAGGCAAGTCGGTCGTCTGCCTCGTCGACAGCCTGACCCGCTTCGCGACCGCGCTGCGCGAGGTCTATCTCGCGGCCGGTGAGCCGCCGGCGACGCGCGGCTACCCGCCGAGCGTGTTCGCGGAACTGCCGCATCTGTTGGAGCGGGCTGGCCCGGGGACCGGCAAAGGCGAAATCACCGGCCTGTTCACCGTGCTGACCGAAGGCGACGATACCGAGGAGCCCGTCGCTGATCAGGTGCGCTCGATCCTGGACGGGCACGTCGTCCTCGACCGGCGAATCGCCGAGGCGGGGCGCTATCCCGCCGTGGATGTGCTCCGCAGCCTGTCGCGGACCCAGGGTGACGCCTATCTGCCGAACGAGGCAGGTTTGGCCCGCGCCGCACGCCAACTCCTCCAGGCCCATGCCGAGAGCGCCGACCTCATCCGCCTCGGCGCCTATGCCAAGGGCGCCGATCCGCTTGTCGACGAGGCCATCCAACGATTGCCGGCAATCGAGGCGCTGCTCAACCAGTCGCCCCACGAACCGGTGACCGGCGATCCGTTCCCGGCCCTGACCCTGGCTCTCGGGCAGTCGGCGTGACGGCGCGGACGAGCCTTCCCACCCTGCGACGGCTGCGCGAGCGGCAGCGAGACGCGGCGCAGGCCGTGCTCGCCGCGGCCCATCAGGCCCTCGCCCTCTTCGAGGCGAAGCGGCGCGGGTGGCGTGCCGAGGTGGCGGCCGAGGAACGGTCCGGTGGCAACAACGTCTTCGCTGCCACCGGTCTATGGCTCGAGGCGGCCCGCAACCGCGAGTGGCGCGGTGCCGCGGAGGCGGAACGGCTGCGCGCGGCGGTCGCCGAAGCCGAACGGGCGTACCGCGCGGCCGACCTCGCCCTGGAGCAGGTCCTGCACCTCGCTCGGGCAGCCGCCAAGAAGGAGCAACGGATGCGCGCAGCGCTCGAGCAGAAGCGGCTCGACGACTTCAAGAGCCGCGCCGCGGACGACGATCGACCTCGGACCGATTGACCGCTGTCGTTCGGTCGGGTCACGCCTCGGGCACGTCGGCCGGCAGGTAGACGGTGAAACGGCTACCTTCGCCGACCACGCTGTCGATCGCCAGGTGACCCTGGTGGCGCTTGACGATGTGCTTGACGATCGCGAGGCCGAGACCGGTCCCGCCGAGACGCCGGGAGCGCGACGCGTCGACCCGGAAGAAACGCTCGGTCAGACGCGGAATGGCAGCGGCCGGAATGCCCTCGCCACGGTCGATCACATCCACCGCCACTGCTTCGAACCCGGCGAGCCGGCCGGCGCGTGGCGGCGCCTGCGCCAGGCGTTCGCAGCGCAAGGTGATCGGCCCGCCGTCACGGCCGTACTTCAACGCATTGTCGAGAAGGTTCAAATGCACCTGGAGCAACTGGTCGGCATCGCCGCGAACCGGCAGCGGACCATCCGGCAGGCGTAGATCCACGACCGCCGACGAGGGTTCCAACTGGCTGGCGAGGGCGGCGTGCGCGCGATGCAGGATCTCGACGAGGTCGACCACCGTCTCCGGCCGTTCGCGCTCCATCAACTCGACCCGCGAGAGGATCAGGAGTTCCGAGACGAGGCGGTTCATGCGATCGGCCTCGCTCGCCATGGTCGCGAGAAACCGGTCGCGGGCCTTCGCATCGTCGCGGGCCGCCCCCTGCAACGTCTCGATGAAGCCGCGCACCGCCGTGAGCGGCGTGCGGATCTCGTGGCTCACATTGGCGACGAAATCGCTCATCATCTGCTGGGTCATGTGCTCGGAGGTCCGCTCGCGCAGGACCATGAGCGCCAGCGGCGGCTCGTCGGGTATTCGCAGCGGCAACACCTCGACCTGGAACCGGCGGCCGAGCGCCTTGGGCTCCTGCACCTCGAAGCGGCTCTCCAGATCGCCCTCCAACGCGACCGCGATGGCATCCAGAATCTGCGGATCGCGCAGGACGTGGCGCAGCGGCCGGCCGGTCAGCGCCACGCCGAACCGCTCGCGCGCGGCCCGGTTGGCCATCACGATCTGCCCGCGCTGATCGATCTGGAAGAGCGGGTCGGGGAGGACGCGAAGCAACCGTTCCTGCAAGGCCTGCGAGGCCGCCTCGCGCGCACTCCGCTCGCGCAGCC
This sequence comes from Pseudomonadota bacterium, assembly GCA_048615135.1. GTDB lineage: Bacteria > Pseudomonadota > Alphaproteobacteria > Geminicoccales > Geminicoccaceae > RECO01. The sequence goes on along the minus strand of JBMCMJ010000143.1, from coordinate 2,392 downwards.
AGCGGAACAGTCGCCAGAGCGCCTCGACGAGACCCCGGTCGACGAGTAGTCCGTCGGTTCGCGGCGGTTCGCGGTCGAAGCCGGCGGGCAGGCTGTCCACCAGATCGACGAGTTCCTCGATCAAGCGCCGGCGGAGAACGGCCAGGGGCACCGCACAGGCGATGCCGATCACGAGGCCCCAGGCGCCGGCGGCAGCACTCCACCAGCCGACTACTACGCCGAACAGCAGCGCGACCGCGGCCGGCAGGGACCAGAGGGCCACCTCCCGTGCCAACAGCCGTGGATGGCGCCGTGCGCGCGCGGGCGGCACCTCGCCGACGACGCGCCCGAGCAGCGGCGGCGCGTCAGCCACCGAGATCCGCGAGACCGCGGAACTGATCGAGTGCCTCGGGATTGGCCAGCGCCTCGGTGTTCTTGACCTCGCGGCCGTGAATGACGTCGCGCACCGCCAACTCGACGATCTTGCCGGAAAGCGTGCGCGGCACGTCGCTCACCTGAACGATCTTCGCCGGCACGTGACGCGGCGTGGTGTTGTCGCGGATGCGTCGGCGGATCCGCTCGCGGAGGTCGTCGTCCAACTCGACACCCGGCCTGAGGCGGACGAACAGGACGACCCGCACGTCGCCTTCCCAGTTCTGGCCGACGCAGAGGGCTTCCAGCACCTCGTCGACCTGCTCGACCTGACGGTAGATCTCGGCCGTGCCGATCCGTACGCCGCCCGGATTGAGCACCGCGTCCGACCGGCCGTGGATCATGATGCCCCCGCTGTCGGTAATCTCGGCGTAGTCGCCGTGGCACCACACCCCGGCGAAGCGGGCGAAATAGGCGTTGTGGTAGCGCTCCCCGTGCGGGTCGTTCCAGAAGCCGACCGGCATGACCGGGAAGGGCTTGGTGCAGACCAGTTCACCCTTCGCGCCGCGCACCGGCCGGCCGGTATCGTCCCAGACGTCGACCGCCATGCCGAGGCCCCGGCACTGGATCTCGCCGCGCCGCACCGGCAGCAGCGGGCTGTTCAATACGAAGCATGAGACGATGTCCGTGCCCCCGGAGATCGAGCCCAGCAGCAGGTCGTCCTTGATCGCCTCGTAGACGAAGTCGAAGCTTTCCGGCAGGAGCGGCGAGCCAGTCGAGAGGATCGAGCGCAGCTCCGCGAGATCGACCGAACCCTTGGGGCGGTAGCCCGACTTCTTGACCGCGTCGATGTACTTCGCACTGGTCCCGAAGACGTTGATCCGCTCGGCCGCCGCCAGTTCGAACAGCCGTTCGGGGCCGGGGTGGAAGGGCGAGCCGTCGAACAGAACGAGCGTCGCCTCGCAGGCGAGCCCGCTCACCAGCCAGTTCCACATCATCCAGCCGCAGGTGGTGAAGTAGAACAGCCGCTCGCCGGGCTTCAGATCGCCGTGCAGCCGGTGCTCCTTCAGATGCTGCAGCAGCACGCCGCCGGTGCCGTGGACGATCGCCTTGGGCTTGCCGGTCGTGCCCGAGGAATAGAGCACGTAGAGCGGGTGGTCGAAGGGCACCGGCACGAAACGCGGCCGGGCGGCTTCGTCCAGCGGCACCGCGTCCCAGGCGAGTGCGCGGGGGATCGAGGCCAGATCCGCGGTCGGATCGAGATAGCGCAGCACGAGCACCCGCTCGACACTCGGCAGGGCGGCCGTCACCTCCTCCAACTTGGCCCGGATGTCGAGGGCCTTGCCGGCGTAGTGGTAGCCGTCGACCGCCACCAGCACCTTGGGCTCGATCTGGCCGAAGCGGTCGAGCACGCCCTGCACGCCGAAGTCGGGTGAGCAGGACGACCAAGTAGCCCCGAGGCCGGTGGCCGCGAGCATGGCGATCACCGCCTCCGGCACGTTCGGCATGATCGCCGCGACCCGGTCGCCCTTCGCCACCCCGGCCGCCTCCAGCACGGTCTGGATGGAGGCGACGCGGGCCTGCAGCGACGCCCAGCTCAGCTCGGTGCGCCGGCCGTCCTCGCCGTGCGCCACGATGGCCGGGGCCGCATCGTCCCGACGCAGGAGGTTCTGCGCGAAGTTCAGCTCGGCGCCCTCGAACCAGACGGCGCCGGGCATCCGCTCGGAATGAACCAGGGTGCGGCCCGCGGGCGTTGTCGCGATGACACCGCCGTCCTCCCAGACCATCTCCCAGAAGGTCGCGGGCGCGTCGACCGAGGCCTGCCAGAGCCCCTCCCAGTCGGCCAGCTCCCGGCCCAGGCGCTCGCCGAAGCGTTCCTTGAACGCCCATACCATGGAGCGGCGCATCGCCTCGGGCTCGGGTTTCCACAGGATGGGGTTCATGGCAGCCTCCCTGATGGCGGGTGCGCGTTACCCGCGCCAAGGCCTTCTAGCCGATCGTGGGCTCGAGGTGGAGCCTCGGGAGTGGACCCGTCGTGCCG
>JBMCMJ010000142.1:0-6831 GCA_048615135.1 Pseudomonadota bacterium | reverse complement strand
TCGACCTCGCGGAGATCGAGCACCACCTCGACCTTCGGGCGCGCAAGGTCACGCGGCGGGAGTAGAGCCTTTGACGGTCGCGCTGGACCGTCATCCCCCCAAACGCGCTAGCCGTTGACCTTGCGCAGCGCCTTGTACACCTTGACCATGAGTTCCTCCCACTGGTCCGGCGGGTATTTCTTCGGATCGGTCATGGTACTGAGGAAGTCGAGAAATTCATCTTTGGTTCGCTTCGGACCGTTATAGAATTCGTCCTTCTCCCGCTGCTGCTCCTTGCGCTTGCGCTTGGCGGTGGACGTATCGAGGTTCTGCGGCTCCCGGTTCTCCATGATGACCCCGGTTTCCCGCTTGCCGGGGCGGCCGACGGGTTCGGGATTGAGCTCGGCACTGTACTTATTCTTCAGTGCTTTCAGGTAGATGTCCGCGTTGCCGTTCACGACGCGCGAGATCCACTGTTTCACCGTCAAATTCACGGCGAGCTTGTCGTTCGCCGTGCGTCCGACCGCTTCGGCCACGCTGGTGGTGAATGCGTCCAACACGGTCGCATCCCCACGCAGCAGGTTGCTGACGGAGGTCGGCAGCGCATTGGCGACGTCGCCCAGATCCGACTTGTAGAAGAAGTCGCCGATCGCGTTCTTCCCCAGGCCGACCGCTCCCTCGATTCGCGTATCGGCGATCAGGTAGTTTCCCAACAGCGAAGCGAAGCCCGCCAGCATCTCCAGGTCGTGCTTCGGCACGACCTCCTGCACGCGTCGGCCATGGCTGGTGCGGGTTTTCTTCAGCGCCTTGACGACCGCGGGCCCTGCCTTCGCCGCCGACTTGAGCTGGGCGATCGAGGTGGCGTCGGTCGAGCCGCTCGCCTCGGCGGCCTTCGCGGTTGATTTGAAGGCCTCCGGCACCTTCGACAGCTTGATGCCGTAGGTCGCCTGGAAATAGCCCTGCGTGTTCTGCAACGTGCGTTGTGGGCTGTCGCTGCCGACGTAGTAGTTGCCGACCAGTTTGTTGTCGCCGGCCACGGCCGAGGTGTGGGCGGTCTTGGTCCACTGCGCCATGGTCGTGGCGAGGTTGCGCACGGCGGTTTCGGTCGCCACGAACTCGTCCAACGGCTTGGTCACGAGTTCGATGATCGACGGACCTCCGGGAAACCTATCGACACCGCCGTTCTGGTGTTGGTTGGCGTAGGTGAGCAACGGCGAGAGATCCATGTTGTGGTCGGCCTTGACCTCGTACGTTCCCCGGTCGATGGCGATCGTGCCGGGGTCGCCGCGGCGGCCGTCGCCGGCGCCGTAGTCGGTGGTGAAGAAGATCGGCACCTCGATCTCGAAGCCGAACCGCCCCTGGATCGTGGACCCGTCGCCGAACGATGCCGGCCGCGCCGTCTCGGTCACGGCGTCGACGTCGAGGGTGGCCGCTCGTCGGGCCATCCTGTCCGCCTCGGCCTCGAGCGTCGGGTCGGCGTTGATCGCCTTCCCCTTGGCCTGCACCGTCGGCCGCACGCGACCCTGCGCCTGCTGCACGACGTGCCACGCCTCGTGGCCGAGATGGGCCTCGCCGCCCGGCCCGAGGTGAATGTCGCGGCCGTGGGCGTAGGCGTGGGCACCGATCTTGCCCGGCTCGGCCGAGTTGCGGTGCACCCGCACGCCCTCGAGCGACAGGCCGGACAACTGCTCCATCCCTCGGCGAAGCTGCACCGGCAAGCCCTCGGACCCCGCAGCCGAACCCCACGACCCCGCCTTATCCTCGGCGCCGTGCGGGCGTTCGTCGGCCAAGCGTTGCAGCGCTCGCATCTCCTGCGCCTTCGGGCTCGCGTTGGCCAGAGCCTGCAGCGTGGCGAGGTGCCGTTCCGCGGAACTCGCGGTTGGAGAAACCGAGGCCGGCGTGGAGCGCGACGTTCGATCCGGGGCTTGGCGAGACTTGGGGTGCGCACGTTCCGCCAACGGCCTTCCTCCGCCTCGAGGCTTCGATGAACACGCATGAAAGAGGGGGGCGACCCGGTCAACAGGGAAACCGCCGGTGCTCGCGGCCGTTGCCCCCGTTCGGTCCGACCCGGCCGACCGACGCCCGCCAGGGCGATCCACCGAGACCGAGGTACGGCGCTTGCTGCGAATGATGGAGCGACGCTGCGCCGCGCCGAAGCCCAACGGCAGTGCCGAACCGACCTTTCGAGGTGCAGGCGCCTACGCGAAGTGGGCGGCTCAACCGTCGGCGGTCGAGCTGGGGATGGGACGGCGGCTCGGGACGTGCAGTCCGAGGCCGGTCTCGTCGAGGATGCCGAGCTCGCGATAGAACCTTGCGGCACCCGGGTGGAGCGGGACCGACAGGCCGTGGAGTGCGGTCGAAAGGTGGATCATCGCCGCCGCCGGGTGGCCGCCCATCAACACCAGGGCGGATTCGGGCGCCCAGAGGGCCGTCAGCAGTTCCGCCACGAGGGTCTCGTCCATCTCGGCGTCGACGATCCACAGCGCCGCCACCGCGAGCGTGCGGATGGCCGCATCCTGGCCGGGATAGAGGCCCGCGGGGATGGTGCGGATGCGCCAGAACGACCGTTCGCGCAGAAAGGCGTCGGCCGCCGCCCGTTCGATCGGCACGAGCTGCGCCGACAGGCGGCCGAGGGCTTCGTCGACGGCCGCCGTGGGCAGGCCGGCGATGGTCAAAAAGCCATCCAGCTCGTCCGCTTCCATCGCATCGATCGACGGACCGGGGTTGAGCTCCACCGGCTCGCGCACCGCCTCCGACAAGCCGAAGCCGTCGAGCAGGCGTTCGGCGACGACCCGGGTGCCAGAGCCGCCCGCCCCTACACCGAGGCGCCGGGGCTCGGCCTTCCCGCCGTCCGCCAGCACGAGTTGGGCGACTTCGGGGTAGAGCGACGCGATGACCCGGAGCCTCGGGATGGGCTCGTCGGCGAACGGTCCGTCGCCGTGCAGTGCCTGATGCGCGACGTCCGCCTGGCAGAAAGCGCTGTCGACCGTACCGCGGGCAAGGCTCCGTACGTTCGCGACCGAGCCCTCCGACGTCTGCGCCACGGCCACCATGTTGCGCACGCCACACCGCTCGCCCGGCCGGCAGGCCAAGCCCCCGGGCGGTGCCGTCAGCAGATCGGCGAGTTGCCCGCCGACCGGATAATAGGTCCCGCCCAATCCGCCGGTGGCGATGGTGAAGCTGCGCACCTCCTGGGTCTCGTCGGCGCGCACGATCCCCGGTCCCAGGGCGCCCGCAGCGAGCAGCCCGAGCGTCCGGCGACGGCTGAGTACGTGGCGGGTGCACGGCCGGTCCATGACCGGAAACTATCGCAAAACGGCTCCGGTTGACAGCCGGGCCCTCAGCCCACGGCGCGCAGGACCGGCGCTGCGCGCCGAATCTCGCCCCGGGGGAGGCAGTGTGCCGCACCCAGGGTGCGGGCTTGCAACCGCTTCGGGTTCTCGTTCGCCATGGTCGCGAAACCGCCGGCGGGCTCGAAGCCGAGCGGTCCGTAATAGGCCGGATCGCCGACCAGAAAGACGGCGCCCACACCCAGCGCATTCACCTTCGCCAGTGTCTCGTGGATCAGCGTGCGGCCGATCCCCACACCCTGCCACTCGGGCTCGACGCCGACCGGACCCAGAAGGAGGGCCGGCGTGCCGCCCACGTCGATCGGCCAATAGCGGATGGTAGCGAGCAGCCGCCCGTGCGCATCGACGGCGACGCGCGACAACTCGACGAGGGGCGGCACCCCCCGGCGAAAGGCGTACGACGCCTTGGCGTGCCGGTCGTAGCCGAAGACCCGATCGAGCAGGACCTCGATCGCCGGCAGGTCGACCGGCATTTCCTCGCGGTAGGTGAGCATGGCACGGGCTCGCAACGACGGAACAGGGCAGGCACGCGGTCTCGGCCGTCCCGTCGGGGGCGGCCGGTCAGCGACGTCGTCGTCGAAGCTGCGTCCGGAACGTGATGCTCATATGGCGCGCATAAACCGCGGGCGCTCGTCGGTCAATCGCCCACGCACGGGGCTGGTTCGAAGGTGCCGACGGGCGCCGTCCGATCGAGCCTCACATCAGGCGCTGCAGCTTGTGCACCTGGGTCGGTCCCGCGACCAGCGGCTTCAGGCGGGCGCGGTTGGCGACCATGTGCTCGGCGACGGCATGGGCGGCCAGATGCTCGTCGCTCTCCCACGTCTCGTGGAACCAGAACACCTTCGGGTCGGCCTTGTCGCGGTGCAGATCGTAGTTGAGGCAGCCCGCTTCCAGACGCGTCGGCTCGGTTTGCCAGCGGAGCAGATCCTCGACCTCGGCCTCGTGGCCGGGCAGCGCTTCGATACGGGCGATGACGACGACACTCATGACAAGACTTCCGAAAGGTCCCTGATCGCCCGTGATCACAGCACTGGGGCGCGGTCAGAGCAAGCGTTCGAGCCCGCGCCACAGCAGCGGCAGCAGGATCGCCGTCGCCAGGGCGTTGAGGCCGATGGCGATGCCGGCGAAGGCGCCGGCCACTTGGCTGGTCTGCAGCGCCCGCGCGGTGCCGAGGCCGTGGGCGGCGACACCGTAGGCGAGGCCCTGGGCGCGCGGGTCGCGGATGCCGGCGAGGCGTAACGCGAGGGGACCGAGTGCCGCGCCGACGATGCCCGACAGGATCACGAGCGCCGCCGTCAACGCCGGGAGGCCGCCGAGCGCCTCGCTGATGCCCATCGCCACGGGCGTGGTGACTGACTTCGGCACGAGCGAGGCGAGCGTCTCCCGCGTGGCGCCGGTCGCCCAGGCGAGGACGAAGGCCGCCAGGATCGCCGTCAGCGAGCCGACCACGAGGCTCGCGAGCAGGGCCGGCAGGGACCGGCGCACCCGCTCCAGTTCGCGGTAGAGCGGGATGGCGAGCGCCACGGTGGCGGGGCCGAGCAGAAAGTGGACGAACTGCGCACCGGCAAAATACGTCTCGAAGGTGCCACCCGTCAGCCACAGCACGGCGGCGATCACCAGCACCGCGACCAGCACCGGGTTGAGCAGGGCGGGGCGGCCGAGCCGGCGCGCGAGCGCGTCGCCCGCCACGTAGGCGGCAAGCGTGAGGGTCAGGGCCGCGAGGGGCGAGGTCTCGAGATAGACCCAGAGCTGCGGCAGCGGCTCCGTCATCGGGCGTCGTCCCGCCCGCGCGACAGCCGCGCCATCACCCAGCCGGTGACGACCAGGGCCACCAGCGTTCCGGGCACCACGGCGAGGACCAGGGGCAGCAGTTCTGCCTCGATCACCCCGAGATAGCCCATCACCCCGACCCCGGCGGGCACGAAGAGCAGCGAGAGGTGGCGCAGCAGGGTCGAGCCGACCGCGTCGAGCTCGGCCGGCACCGAGCCGCGCACGCAAAGACCCGTGAACAGCAGTGCCATGCCGATCACCGGGCCCGGGATCGGCAGGCCCAGCGCCCGCGTCACGATCTCGCCGATCAGCTGGCAGACGAGCAGCAGGGTCAGGGCGGCGAGCATCGAGAGGGGCTCCGAACGCAATGCAGCGGCCCGAAGGCCGCTGCAGGGTGATCCGAACGAGGTGTCGAGATGTCAGTCGTCACCGGCACCGGGCTGCGGGCTCGGCCGGATCGGCCGCGGTGGGCGGGCGGTGGTCGGCACCGAGCCACGCCGGCCGGTCGGCGCTTGCGGCTGCGGTGTCGGCTCCGGGGCCGGTTCCGGACGACGCTCCGGCAGCGGCTCGCCGCGCATCACCATGTCGACGTCGTCGCCGCTGAGCGTCTCGTGCTCCAAGAGCGCTTTGGCGACCGCGTCCAGCTGGTCGTAATGGTCGGTCAGGAGTTGCTGCGCGCGCTGATAGCCGCCATCGACGAGCTTGCGGATTTCCTGGTCGATCTTCTGCGCGGTCGTCTCGGACACGTTCTTCGACTGCGCCACCGAGTGGCCGAGGAAGACCTCCTGCTGGTTCTCGGTGTAGCCGACCGGGCCCAATTCGTCGCTCATGCCCCACTGCGTGACCATGTGCCGGGCGATCTTGGTCGCCTGCTCGATGTCGGATGCGGCACCCGCGGTCACCTTCTCGTGGCCGAACACGATCTCCTCGGCGACCCGGCCACCCATCGCGACGGCGAGGTCGCCCTTGAGCTTCTCGCGGCTGACCGAGATGCGGTCGCCCTCCGGCAACCGCACGACCATGCCGAGCGCACGGCCGCGCGGGATGATGGTCGCCTTGTGGATCTTGTCCGACGACGGCGTGTGCCACGCCACCACCGCATGGCCCGCCTCGTGATAGGCGGTGAGGCGCTTTTCCTCCTCGGTCATGACCATCGAGCGGCGCTCGGCGCCCATCATGATCTTGTCCTTGGCGGCCTCGAAGTCGGCCATCGAGGCGAGCCGTTTGCCGAGCCGCGCCGCCATCAGCGCCGCCTCGTTGACGAGGTTGGCGAGGTCCGCACCGGAAAAACCGGGCGTGCCGCGGGCGATGACCTTCGGGTCCACGTCCGGGGCCATCCGGATCTTCTTCATGTGCACCTGGAGGATCTTCTCGCGGCCGACCACGTCCGGGTTCGGCACCACCACCTGCCGGTCGAAGCGGCCCGGGCGCAGCAGCGCCGGATCGAGCACGTCGGGCCGGTTGGTCGCGGCGATCAGGATCACGCCCTCGTTCGCCTCGAAGCCGTCCATCTCGACCAGCAGCTGGTTGAGGGTCTGCTCGCGCTCGTCGTTGCCGCCGCCGAGGCCAGCACCGCGGTGCCGGCCGACCGCGTCGATCTCGTCGATGAAGACGATGCACGGCGCGTGCTTCTTCGCCTGCTCGAACATGTCGCGCACGCGGCTCGCCCCGACGCCCACGAACATCTCGACGAAGTCCGAGCCGGAGATGGTGAAGAACGGCACGTTGGCCT
>JBMCMJ010000141.1:0-6878 GCA_048615135.1 Pseudomonadota bacterium | reverse complement strand
GTGGGGCTCTCCTCGTAGGCGCGGGCCGCCGCCAGGACAGCGGCCTGGTCGGAGCAGAACTCGACGACCAGCCGCTGGAAGAGGGTCGCCTGCTGGTCCTTCGGCAGTGCGTCGTAGGCCTCGAGGGTGGCGACGGCAAGGGCGGCGCCCGAGGCCTCGCCGCGCGACGATAGGAGCGCGCGGCACAGTTCGATCACCCGATCGGCGCCGGAACGCTCGGAGCGGGTGAGGTTGCGCGCGATCAACTCCCGACCGCTGTCGGCGATCGAGGTGAAGAGCGACTGAAAGAACGTCTCCGCCATGCGACCGTTCCCCCTCCCTCCGGGCAGCCGCCGCTCCGGCTACCCGGCCCGGCCCCGATGCAGGGCGCGCTTGCGTTCACGATGCCATGTGTAGAGTCCACTCAGGACGACGATCGATGCGCCGACGCACGTGAATAGGTCCGGCACCTCGGCGAACACGACGAACCCCCAGACCGCCGCCCAGACCAGCAAGGTATAGGTGAACGGCTGCAAGGTCGAGGCCGGTGCGGCAGCGAGTGCCAGCAACAGGCAGAGATGGCCCGCGGCACCGAGCACGGAGACGACGAGGAACAGGGTGAGCGCCTGGGTGTCCGCCGGCGTCTGCCAGACCCAGGGCATGACGAGGCCGGGCAGGATGCACCCGGCGAGCACCAGATAGAGGAAGGTGGTCTCGCTCGGATCGTCGCGGCTCACCAGGCGGGTGACCACCTGATAGGTGGCCCAGAGGAAGGCTGCGAAGAGGACCACCAGCGAAGCCGGCTGGAACACGCCCAGCCCCGGCCGGATGATCAGCAGCACGCCGAGAAAGCCGACCGCGACCGCGGCCCACCGGCGGATGCCGACCGGCTCGGCGAGGATCCAGAAGGCGAGGGCGGTGACGAACAGGGGGGCGACCGCCAGCACGGCGTGCACGTCGGCGAGCGGCAGGAAGCGGAAGCTCCAGAGCACGAGGCCGATCTCGGTGATCAGCGCCGTGACCCGCACCAGTTGCAGGACCGGGCGCCGGCTCCGCAGGCTTGCCACGACCGTGCGCGGCCCGAGCCAGGCGAGGCAGGCGAGCAGCAGGAGCGTGTGGCGGACGAAGATCACCTGCCAGACGCTGTAGTCCTGCACCAGCGTCTTGGCCGCCGCGTCCATCGAGGCGAGCAGGCCCATCGCCACGACCATCAACAGAATGCCCTTGGCGGCCGAGGGATCGACCGGCAGAGCGAGCGGCGTGCTCGAGGTCATGCTTCGATGTCCGGCGAAGTCCGACGGCGCCAGCCGTCGGTCGGGGGTCCGAGGGGGCCAAAAGCCCCCTCGCTCTCTTGTTCCCGCCCTTGGCTCATCCGAGACCCGAGAGACGCGATACCGCCTTTTCCAGATCGCGCGGCAGTGGGCCGAGGGCCGTCAGCGTCAGGGGGCCGCTGTGCCAAAGCCGTTCGCCCACCCGGGCCACGGCGGCTGCGTCGATCGCGTCGATCCGGGCGGCCACGTCCTGCGGCGAGAGGTAGTCCTGGAAGATCAGCTGCTGGCGAGCGAGATCTTCCGAGACCGAGGCGCAGCTCTCGAGCGACATGAGCAGGCTCGCCTTGAGTTGCGCGCGCGCCCGCGCCACCTCGGCCTCGCTCGGGCAGGCGAGCAGCGCCCGCGCCTCCTGGTCGAGCACGGTGACCACCTCGCTGGCGTCCTTCTTCGAGGTGGCGGCGTACATGCCGACGACGCCGCAGTCGAGATAGCTACCGGAGAAGGCGAAGACGTTGTAGGCGAGCCCGCGTTTCTCACGAACCTCCTGGAACAGACGCGACGACATGCCGCCGCCCAGCGCCGTCGCCAACACCTGCGCCGCGTAGAAATCCGCATCGTCGAACGGCACCCCCGGCACCCCGAGCACGACGTGCACCTGCTCGAGGTCGTCATCGCGCAGATCGGCGCCGCCCCGATAGCTGCCGGGGAGCATGGCGGCCGTGGGCTGCGGGGCGAGGTCGCCCAGGTGCCGCTCGGCGAGGTCGACCAGCCGGTCGTGGTCGACCCGGCCGGCGGCGGCGAGGACGAGCCGCTCGGGCGCGTAGTGCGCGCGCAGGTAGCCGACCAGATCGTCGCGCCCCAGCCGGGCGACGATCTCCGCCGGTCCGAGGATCGAGCGACCGAGCGGCTGGTCGGGGAAGGCGCGCTCCTGGAACAGATCGAAGACGAGGTCGTCGGGGGTGTCCTGGACCTGGCCGATCTCCTGCAGGACGACCGTGCGCTCGCGCTCCAGCTCGTCCGCGTCGACCGTCGAGTGGCGGACGATGTCGGCGATCAGGTCGACCGCGAGCGGCACGTCGTCGGCCAGCACGCGGGCGTAGTAGGCGGTGTGCTCGCGCGAGGTGTAGGCGTTGAGATGGCCACCGACCGCCTCGATCTCCTCGGCGATGGCGCGGGCGTCGCGCCGCGCGGTGCCCTTGAACGCCATGTGCTCGAGCAGATGGGCGACGCCGTTGATCTCCGGCGCCTCGTAGCGGGCGCCGACATCGACCCAGATGCCGACCGAGGCGGTGGCGAGGCGGTCCATTTCTTGGCTCACCACGCGCACGCCGTTGGCGAGGCGGGTGAACGAGGGCGATTGGGTCATGAGGAGGCGTGTTCCACGAGACGCAGGCGCTGCCCGCCGTCGGCCTTGGGCTCGCGGTCGGTCAGGCGGGTGGGGTAGTCGCCGGTGAAGCAGGCGTCGCAATAGGCCGGGCGCGCCGGGTTGCGGCCGGGCTCGCCGACCGCCCGGTAGAGTCCGTCCATGGAGAGGAACGCGAGGCTGTCGACGCCGATGATGCGGGCGATGTCGTTCACGGTGTGGCGGGCGGCCAGGAGCTTGGAGCGCTCGGGCGTGTCGACGCCGTAGAAGCAGCTGTGGGTGATCGGCGGGCAGGCGATCCGCATGTGCACCTCGGCCGCACCGGCCGCCCGTACCATCTGCACGATCTTGGTCGAGGTGGTGCCGCGGACGATGCTGTCGTCGACCAGCACCACGCGCTTGCCGGACAGCACGGCGCGGTTGGCGTTGTGCTTCAGCTTCACGCCCAGGTGGCGGATGTTGTCGGTCGGCTCGATGAAGGTGCGGCCGACATAGTGGTTGCGGATGATGCCGAGGTCGAACGGCAGGCCCGCCGCCTCGGCGTAGCCGATCGCCGCCGGCACGCCGCTGTCCGGCACCGGGACCACGATGTCGGCCGGCACGCCGGCCTCCTGCGCCAGTTCGCGGCCGATCGCCTTGCGGCTCTCGTAGACGCCCTTGCCCTCGACCACGCTGTCCGGGCGGGCGAAGTAGACGTATTCGAAGATGCAGAAACGCCGCGCCTTCGGCTGGAAGGGCCGGAGGCTGCGGAGCCCCTGCTCGTCGACGACGATCATCTCGCCGGGCTCGACGTCGCGGATGAAGGTGGCCCCCAGAATATCGAGCGCGCAGGTCTCGGAGGCGAGCACCGCGGCCCCCTCGTGGTCGCCCAGGACCAGCGGACGCACACCGAGCGGGTCGCGCACGCCGATCAGCTTCTTGGCCGTGAGTGCGACCAGCGAATAGGCGCCCTCCAGGCGGTTCAGGCTGTCGACGAAGCGGTCGACCACGTTGGCGCCGGTGCTCTTGGCGAGCAGGTGGACGATCACCTCGGTGTCGGTGGTCGACTGGAAGAGCGAGCCCTGGCGGACGAGGTCGTCGCGGAGCGTCATGGCGTTGGTGAGGTTGCCGTTATGCGCGAGGGCCAGACCGCCGAAGGCGAACTCGGCGAACAGCGGCTGGATGTTGCGGGTCATCGTGGCGCCGGTCGTGGCGTAGCGCACATGGCCGATGGCGCTGGTCCCCGGCAGGCCCTGGATGACGGCCGGCTCGGCGAAGCTGTCGCCGACGAGGCCGCGCGCGCGGTGGCTGTGGAAGGCGCCCTTCTCCGCGGTGACGATGCCGGCCGCCTCCTGGCCGCGGTGCTGCAGGGCGTGCAGCCCCAGCGCGGTGAAGGCGGCGGCGTCGCGGGCGCCGTAGATGCCGAAGATGCCGCACTCCTCGCGCATCCGGTCGGCGTCGAAGGGGTCGTGCATGGGGCGTTCCTCGGCTAGGCGCTCGCCCGAACCCCGGCGGCGGGAAGCGGCAATCAACGGGCGACGTCACCCGGCGGTGTCGTCGAGGTGGGCAATTCCGGGCCGAGGTCCCGCGCCATCCGCACGCCCTCGTCCATCAGCGGCCGCAGCTTCGCCTCGATGATCCAACTCGGCCGGTCGGCCGAGGGAAAGACGAACAGGAGGACGACGTAGGTGACCAGCACGAGGACCGCGCCGCGGGCGAAGCCGAAGACGATGCCGAGCGCGCGGTCCACCGGCGCCAGAAAGCTGTTCTCGATGACCCTTGCTATCATGGTGGCGACGACGAGAAACACGATCAAGGGCACGAGGAACGCAAGAGCGATGCTCGCAGCGGTCCGCAGGGTTGCATCGGCGAGGTAGGGCTCCAACAGCGGCGCCACCTGCGGCCAAGCCTGCCACGCCACGGCGGCGGCACCCAGCCAGGCGGCGAGCGTGAACGCCTCGCGGGCCATGCCACGGAACAGGGCCAACAGGGTCGAGATCAGGATCACGACCAGCGCGAACAGGTCGAGGACCGTGAGGCCTGCGAGGCGGAATTGATCGATCGACTGCAGAAAACCGCTCATGGACGCCCCTCGTTGCCGTCGCCCCGGCCCTGATCCGCGAGCCCGCCGAAGCGGGCCACCACCTCGTGGAGACGGCCGAAGGCCCCGACCGCGCGGTCGTCCTCGTCCAGCCGCGGCCGCCAGCTTCGCTCGAAACCGAGCTTGGCGGCTTCCTTGAGCCGCAGGGGCGCCTGGGCCACCGGCCGCACCTCGCCGCCGAGCCCCACCTCGCCGAACACGACGGTGCCTGTGGGAATGGCCTTCCCGGCGAAGGAAGACAAGAGCGCCACCGCCACCGCGAGATCGGCTGCCGGTTCCACGATCTTGAGACCGCCCGCGACGTTGAGAAAGACGTCGCGGCCGCCCAGCGCGATACCGCAGCGCGCCTCGAGGACCGCGAGCAGCATCGCGAGGCGCCCGGCATCCCAGCCGACCACCGCCCGCCGTGCGGTCCCGTAGGCCGCCGTGCTGACCAGCGCCTGGATCTCGACCAGCATCGGCCGGGTGCCCTCGAGACCGGCGAACACCACGCTGCCCGGCAGCTGATCGTCGTGCGCGCCGAGAAACAGGCCCGACGGGTTGGCGACCGGCACCAGCCCCGCCTCCTGCATTTCGAACACGCCGATCTCGTTGGCGGCACCGAAGCGGTTCTTGACCGCACGGAGGATGCGGAACTGATGGCCCCGCTCGCCCTCGAAGTAGAGCACGGCATCGACCATGTGCTCGAGGACCCTGGGCCCCGCGATCTGGCCCTCCTTGGTGACGTGACCGACCAGAAAAACCGCCGCATCGCGCCGCTTGGCCCAGCGGACCAGCTCGTCCGCCGATGCGCGCAGCTGGCCGACCGTGCCGGGGGCGCTCTCGAGCCCCTCGTGCACCACGGTCTGGATCGAATCGACGATCACCAGCCGCGGCAGCGGCGGCGCGTCGATGCCGGCCAGGATGTCGCCGAGCACGCTCGCGGCGGCGAGCCGCACCGGCGCGTCGGCGAGGCCCAGCCGGCGGGCGCGCAGGCGGATCTGCTCGATCGACTCCTCGCCCGAAACATAGGCGACCTCGGCGCCCGAGCGGGCGAGTGCGGCAGCCGCCTGGAGCATGAGGGTGGACTTGCCGATGCCCGGATCGCCGCCGATCAGCACCGCCGAGCCGGCGACGAGACCGCCGCCCAGCACCCGGTCGAATTCGGCGATGGAGGTGACATGGCGGGGCGGCGGCTCGCTCTCGCTGCGGAGATCGACGAATTCGAGCCGGCCGCCCGCGGGCTTGGGCCGGCCGGCAACGCGGATCGCCTGCTCCTCGACCAGGGTGTTCCAGGCGCCGCAGGCCTCGCAGCGGCCGGACCATTTGGGGTAGCTCGCGCCGCAGGCGGTGCAGGCATAGTGCGTGCGGCCACGTGCCAAGACGCCTCAGTCCAGGGTGATCTGGACGGGAATGGGGCCCTCCGAGTGGCCCTCGACGAACTGCTTGACGTGCGCATCTTCCGGGGCGTCGATCGCGGCCACCGGGCCCTTCCAGTGGATGCGGCCGTTGTAGATCATCGCCACGTCGTCGGCGATGTGGCGCACGCTCTGCATGTCGTGGGTGATGGTCAGCGCCGTGCGCTCGCCCGCGGTCACGTTGCGGATCAGCTGGTTGATCACGTCGGCCATGATCGGGTCGAGACCCGTGGTCGGCTCGTCGAAGAAGATGATCGAGGGCTCCGACGCGATCGCCCGGGCAAGGCCGACGCGCTTCTGCATGCCGCCCGACAATTCCGCCGGCATGAGGTCGGCGGTGTCGGGCGGCAGGCCGACGCGCGTTAGGGTCTGCACGGCCAGTTCGCGCGCCGGGCCGCGCTTCATGCCTTCGGCCTGGACCAGCCGGAAGGCCACGTTCTCCCAGACCTTGAGGCTGTCGAACAGGGCGCCGCCCTGGAACAGCATGCCGCACTCGGCACGCGCCTTGGCCGCCGCCCGGCGCCGCCCGCGCACCACCTCGACGCCGTTGATCTCGATCGAGCCCGCATCCGGCTCGATGATGCCGAGGATGCACTTGATCAGCACCGACTTGCCAGTCCCCGACGCGCCGATGACCACCAGCGAACGGCCGCGCTCGACGTCGAGGTCGAGCCGGTCGAGCACGACCTTCGCGCCGAAGCGCTTGGAGAGACCGCGGATGCGGATGGCGGGGGTCTCGGTCACGCTCATTTGGAGAAGAACAGTGCGGTGATGATGTAGTTCGAGAC
>JBMCMJ010000140.1:0-6911 GCA_048615135.1 Pseudomonadota bacterium | reverse complement strand
TGGTCCAGCTCATCTCGGAGACGTGGACGAGGCCCTCGACCCCCGGCTCCAGCTCGACGAACGCGCCGTAGTCGGTGATGTTGGTGACCCGTCCGGTCCACTTGGTGCCGACCGGGTACTTGGCGGCGACGCCCTCCCACGGATCGGCCTCGAGCTGCTTCATGCCGAGCGAGATGCGCTGCGTCTCACGGTTGAAGCGGATGATCTGCACCTTGACCTGCTGGCCGACGCCCAGGACGTCGCTGGGGTGGCCCACCCGGCGCCAGGAAATGTCGGTGACGTGCAGCAGGCCGTCGAGGCCGCCGAGGTCGACGAACGCACCGTAGTCGGTGATGTTCTTGACCACGCCGTCGAGGACCTGGCCCTCCTTCAGGGTCTGCAGGAGCTCGTCGCGCTGTTCCTTGCGGCTCTCCTCGAGCACCGAGCGGCGCGAGACGACGATGTTGCCGCGCCGGCGGTCCATCTTGAGGATGAGGAACGGCTCCTGCTTGTTGAGCAGGTAGCCGACGTCGCGCACGGGACGGATGTCGACCTGCGAGCCGGGCAGGAAGGCCACCGCGCCGCCCAGTTCGACGGCGAAGCCGCCCTTCACCCGGCCGAAGATGGCGCCCATGACCTTGTCCTGGGCGTTGAACGCCTTCTCGAGCCGGTTCCAGCTCTCCTCGCGGCGGGCCTTGTCGCGGCTGAGGACGGTCTCGCCGCCCTTGTTCTCCAGCCGCTCGACGTAGACCTCGACCTCGTCGCCGACGTTCACCTCCGGTGCTTGGCCGGGGGCGGCGAACTCGCGCAGCGGCACACGGCCTTCGGCCTTGAGGCCGACGTCGACGATCGCGTCGTCGTTGTCGATGCCGACCACGGTCCCCTTGACGACGGTACCCTCGAGCTTGTCCCGGCCGGACAGGGATTCGTCCAGCATGGCGGCGAAATCCTCGACCGCAGGGGACTGGAGGGCAGGGGCTGTATCGATCATTCCGTCTCCGAGTGACGAGCCCGAGGGCTCGCGGTTGCAGGTTGCGCCAAAGCCGCCGGAGCCGGGTCCTACCGGTTCCGTGCGGCACGTTCCTCGATGAAGCTCCTGGCCATGCTCACCGCGGCCGACACATCCAGGGACGTGGTGTCGAGGACCAGCGCATCGACCGGCTTCACCAAGGGTGCGATGGTGCGGTCGGCATCACGGGCATCTCGACGGCGGAGCTCCGCCAACACGGCGCTGTGTATAACCGTGTCGTCCACCGCCCGCAACTGCCGGAAGCGCCGATCGGCGCGGGCTTCCACCGAGGCCGTGACGAACAGCTTGCAGGGGGCGTCGGGGCAGACGTGGCTGCCGATGTCGCGCCCCACCAGGACAGCACCGCCGGGGCGGGCCGCGAAGTCGCGCTGCCAATCGAGCAGGGCGTCTCGCACCTCGGGGATCGCCGCCACCCGTGAGGCCAGCGCGCCTACCGCCTCGTCGCCGAGGTGCGGATCATCGAGCGCTTCCGGGGCCAGGCGTTCCGCGGCGGCGGCCGCGGTGGCCGGATCGTCGGCTCCGGCCTCGCCCGCGGCCTTGCCGACTGCCCGGTAGAGCAGCCCCGTATCGAGGAAGGGCAGCTCCAAATCCCGGGCGAGGGCGGCGCCGATCGTGGTCTTGCCGGAGCTGGCCGGCCCGTCGATCGCGATCGCGAACGGCCGATCCGCCGGCCACGCCAACCGTGCGCTCATGCCACCTCCAATGCGGCACCGAGGCCGCGCATCAACTCCACGAAGCCCGGAAAGCTGGTCGCGATGGTCTCGGCGCCGTCGATGACGATCGGCTCGCGCGCGGCGAGGCCGAGCACGGCGAAGCTCATGGCGATGCGGTGGTCGTGGCCGGCATCGACGCGGTTGCCGCCGGCCGGTGCGATGCCGCCCCGCCCGTCGACGGCGAGCCAGTCGGATCCTGCCTCGACGGCGATGCCGGCGGCGGCGAGCCCCGCGGCCATCGCCTGGAGCCGGTCGCTCTCCTTGACGCGAAGCTCGCCGATTCCCCGCATGAGCGTGCGACCCTCGGCGAAGGCTGCGGCCACCGCCAGGATGGGGTACTCGTCGATCATGGCGGGCGCCATCTCCGGCGGCACCTCGATGCCGCGCAGGCCGGACGCCTCGACCTCCAGATCGGCCACCGCCTCCCCGGCGAGATTGGCCATCTTCGACAGCCGGATGCGTGCGCCCATCAGCTGCAGCACCTCGATCAGGCCGCTGCGCGTCGGGTTCATGCCGATCCGGCGGATCGTCACCGCCGAGCCCGGACGCAGCAGCGCCGCGACCAGGGGGAAGGCCGCGGAGGAGGGGTCGCCCGGCACGTCGAGATCGAACGGGCGGAGTTCCGGCTGGCCCGTGATCGCCACGCGCGGCCGGCCCTCCGCATCCCGGCCGCGCTCGATCACCGCCCCCATCGCCGCGAGCATCGTCTCGGTATGGTCGCGGCTCGGGCTCGGTTCGCTCACCTCCGTGATGCCGGGTGCGTGCAGACCCGCGAGCAGCACCGCCGACTTCACCTGGGCCGACGCCACCGGGCTCGGATAGGCGATCGGCAGCAGCTGGTCCGAGCCGATCAGCGTCAGGGGCAGGCGGTCGCCGTCGGTCGCGGTGAAGGTCACGCCCATCTCGGCGAGCGGGCGCAGTACGCGCCCCATCGGTCGGCGGCGCAGCGAGGCGTCGCCCGTGAGGGTGGCCGGAAACCCGTGCCCGGCGAGCACGCCCATGAGCAGACGCACGCCCGTGCCGGCATTGCCCAGGTCGAGCACGTCGCTCGGCGCGCGCAGGCCGCCGACGCCGACACCGTGGACCTCGATCGTGTCGCCCCGGCGGGCGATCGGCACGCCCAGGCGGTCCAGCGCCTGCCAGGTGGCGCGGACGTCCTCGCCTTCGAGCAGGCCGCGGATGGTGCTGGTGCCGACGGCGAGCGCGCCGAGCAGCAGGGATCGGTGGGAGATGGACTTGTCGCCCGGAACGGCGACGTCCCCTTCGAGGGGGCCGGAGGGGCGGGCGATGAGACGCATGGAGGGACCGTCGGCGGCTGGAGACCTGTGGAGCGTGCCAAGGGTTTTGACAGCCACCGTCGAACGTGGCAATCGCCGCGCCCAACGACGCGACGAGGAGCGCCAGCCTTGGTGAAGCCCGAATGGGGCACGAAGCGGATTTGCCAATCCTGCGGTGCCAAGTTCTACGATTTCCAGCGGACGCCGATCGTCTGCCCGGCGTGCGGCGCGACCTTCGAACTGGAGGTCCTGACCCGCGCGCGCCGTGGGCGTGGCGTGGCGCGAGCGGCCGCCGTCGCCACGCCGGAGGCCGTTGTCGAGGACGAGGACGAATTGGAGAAGCTGGAGGTCGACGACGAGGCCGACGCCGACTTCGAGAGCGCGGACGAGTTGGGTGAGGACGGGGACGTGGGCGACGTGATCGCCCCGGCTACCGACGACGACGACGAGAGCCGCTGAGCACCGCTGAAGCCGGGAGCATCACCGCTTCGTCACTCGACGCTGCTACCCTCATCCCGGGGTTCTGACCCGAGGTGGCGGGGAGACGGCCGATGCACCGGCTTTTGGTGATCGTTCTGGCCTTGGGGATCATGGCGGCGCTCGCGGCGCCGGTGCGGGCCCTGCCCGATCACCGCGGGGTCGAACTCGTCTTCGGCGACTTGGCGCTGGAGCGGATCGACGCCGCGTTCGAGCGCTTCGATCCCGACCACCGGCAGGAGCGCGCGGCGCGGCGCGCCCGCTTCGATGCGCTGGGCCACCAACTGTTCGCGCGCGAACGTGCGGGCGCCGACCTCGCCTGCTCGCGCCAGATCTTCGTCGAGGCCAAGTGGTTGATCGGGTACACCGCGTGGTGGGAGCGGATCGACCGCCGCCTCGCCGAGCTCGAGCTGAGCCTGGACGAGCCCGACCAAGCCTTTGCCCGGGATCCCGTGCCGGCCGATGGCCTCTATGGCGTGTGCGCCGAGGAGCGCTTCGTCCGCATCGAGACCACCTTGGAGGCCTACTTCCAACTCGCCGACGAGGGCGCCCTGCCGCCGGTGATGCGGACACCGCAGCCATGGGCGCGCTCGCCCGACGCCCTGATCGCGTTCTTGAACGAGCGGCTCGTTTCCGACATCGAGGGTACCGGCGAGGACATGCGCTCGCGTGTGGGCGGGCTCACCTCGATCATGATGGCCACCGCCAAGCGCGACCACGTGCTGGATCTGTTGCGCCGCACGACCTCGGGCGAGCCCTTGACGCGGGGCGAGCAGCGGGCGGTCCGGACCGCGCTGCATGCCTATGTCGATGCCTGGCAGGATCCGCAGACGGGCTATTGGGGAGCCTGGTACCGCGACGCCGACGGCAGACTGTTCAAGACCACCGATCTCTCGATCACCTACCACATCGTGCACGCGCTGCGGGGCGAGGTGCGTTTCTGGCCGCAGCTCATCGAAACGACGTTGGCGCTCCGCGACCACGCCTACCCCTTCGGCTGGCTCAGCCGGGGCCGTTGGACCAACCACAACAACTACGATCTGGTCCGCATCTTCCGCTATGGCTGGCCGTACATGACAGCGGAACAGCAAGCCGAGGTTGCCGACCTCCTTCAGCGCATGGTCGATTGGGCATTCCGGGTCGGCATCGAGCAGGATTACGAAGGGTTCGTGCTGGTGCCGGAGCTGTCGAGTTCGGTCGGTGCCGAACTCTATTTCGGCGTTTCGTTCCTCGATGCCGCAGGCTATTTCGCGCTGGACCCGTGGACCGGCGGTCTCGACTACCCGGCACCGCGCAGCGAGGTGTGCGCGGCACTCTGGGAGCATGCCCACGACTTGGCCGAGGACGCGTATGTGCTCGGGGCCAAACAGAAATTGCGGCGGGCCTGCGCGGACCACCTGCCGCCGGCAGCCTGGACCGCCGGCGGCGCGGGGTCAGAGGACCACGAACATGAACGCCAGGACGATGCAGAGGAGCACGAACAGCGCACCTCCGAAGACGTTCGCCTGACGCACGTCGTCACGCAGCCGTTGGGCATTCATCGGGAATCTCCTGCGCTCACAGCGCAGGGAGAGTAGGCGCTTCGCCGGTCCGGGCCAAGGACCCGGTTGGTCGAAGCCCCCGCCCGCGTCAGCGCGAGCCGATCACCACGGCAGCGATGATCAATGCGTGCAGGGCCAAGAGCCCCGCGCCGATCAAGACCGCGCGGCGGATGGCGCGGCGGAGATCCGTTCGGGCCATCAGTCCACCGGCGTGCCGTAGCCGCCGCCGGCCGGGGTCTGCACCACCAGCGCGTCGCCCGGCTCGACTTGGCGTCGGTCCCGCCCGCCCATCTCGTCGACCGTCCCGTCGGCCCGCTCGATCCACTGCCGGCCGACCGCACCCGGCTCGCCGCCCGCAAGGCCGAACGGGGGCACGATGCGGTGGTTGGCGAGCGTGATCACCTCCATCGGCTCGTGGAATACCAGCTTGCGGATGGTCCCGTCGCCCCCCTTGTGCCGGCCCTTGCCGCCGGAGCCGTGGTTGATGCGGTGATAGGCCAGGGTGAGCGGGAAGCGCAGTTCCAAAAGCTCGGGGTCGGTCAGGCGCGAATTGGTCATGTGGGTGTGCACCGCCGCGGTGCCGTCGTAGTCGGGGCCGGCCCCGGCGCCGCCGCAGAGCGTCTCGTAGTTCTGGTACTTGGCGTTGCCGTAGGTGAGGTTGTTCATCGTGCCCTGGGCCGCGGCCATCACGCCCAGCGCCCCCATCAGGGTATTGGTGATCCACTGCGACGTCTCGACGTTGCCGGCGCAGACCGCGGCCGGATAGCGGCAGTTGATCATCGAGCCCTCGGGGATGACCAGTTCGATCGGCTCCAGGCAGCCCTCGTTGAGCGGGATGTCGGCATCCACCAGGGTGCGGAAGACGTAGAGCACGGCCGCCCGCGCCACCGCCGCCGGGCAGTTGAAGTTGTTGGCCGCCTGCGCGGAGGTGCCGGTGAAGTCGACCTTCGCCCGGCGCGCCGCGTGGTCGATGGTCACCGCCACGTGGCATTCCTGGCCCATGTCGTTGGCATAGACGAAGCGGCCGTCGTGCAGCCGGTCGAGCACCCGCCGCACCTGCTCGGCGGCGTTCGCCTGGACGTGGTGCATGTAGGCCTGCACCACCTCGAGCCCGAACTGCTCGACCATCCGCACGAGTTCGCTGGCACCCTTGTGGCAGGCGGCCAGCTGCGCCTGCAGGTCGGCCACGTTCTGCTCCGGATTGCGTGCCGGATAGGGGCCGGAGCGGAGCAGGTCGAGCAGCGCCTCCAGGCGGATTTCGCCACCCTCCATCAGCGTGAAGTCGTCGAACAGGATGCCTTCCTGGTCGATGTGCGTGCTGTCGGCCGGCATCGAGCCCGGCGTGATGCCGCCGATGTCGGCGTGGTGCGCCCGTGCCCCGGTGAGGAAGATCAGCCGCCCGTCGTGGTCGAACACCGGCATGATCACCGTCACGTCGGGCAGGTGCGTGCCGCCGTTGTAGGGGTTGTTCAGGGCGATGGCGTCGCCGGGCTTCAGGCGGCCGCCGCGGGCCGTCAGCACCGCGCGCACGCTCTCGCTCATCGAGCCCAGATGCACCGGCATGTGCGGCGCGTTGGCGACCAGCCCGCCATCCGGATCGAACACGGCGCAGGAGAAATCCAACCGCTCCTTGACGTTCACCGAATAGGCGGTGTTCTGCAGCGTCGTGCCCATCTGCTCGGCGACCGTCATGAAGAGGTTGTTGAACACCTCCAGCATGATCGGATCGGCATCCGTGCCGACGGCGACGTGGCGGGCGGCGGCGAAGCGGCGCTCGAGGATCAGATGGTCGCGGTCGTTGACGCTCGCCCGCCACTCGGGCTCGACCACCACGGTGGTGGTCTCGGCGACGATCAGCGCGGGGCCGTCGACGCTGTCGAAGGGGCGGAGCCGC
>JBMCMJ010000139.1:0-7015 GCA_048615135.1 Pseudomonadota bacterium | reverse complement strand
CCCATCAGCACGTGGGTGCTGGTCAGCACCGACAGCATGCAGGAGGCCTTGTTGTTCTCGATGAAGCCCATCCCGCCCATGTCGGCGGCGAGGTTGAAGACGTAGCGGGCTCCCTTGGTGGCGGCATAGGCCGGCTCGCGCAGGGTCATGTCGGCCTGGACGTTCTCGACGTCGTCGAAAACCTGATACCACTCGTGCAGCGGCTTGATGTCGACCGAGCGGATGCGGTGGAAACCGTTTGCCCGCAGGTCGCGGACGAGATGACCGCCGATGAAGCCGCCGCCTCCGGTGACCATGACCAGGCCGTCTTTGTCCATCTGCATGCTGCCGTTCCTCGTTGTCGAAGCGTTGATTGGGTGATTGGGGTCGAAGCGTTGATCGGAGTGACCCGCCACCGGCGAGGGTCGCAAGGGCTGATGAAGGTGGTCTCAGGCGGCGCGAGCCAGCGGCCGCGCCGCCCACAAGGCTTCGAACCGGTCGGCGATACAGGCGATGTCGAAAGCCTGCTCGGCATAGCGCCGACCGTTGGTGCCCATGGTCTCGGCGCCCTGCGGATCCGCGAGGAGGCGCAAGGCGCCGGCGCCGAATGCTTCGCTGTCCGTCGGATCGACCACCTCGCCCGCGCGTTCCCGCACCACGGTGCGCGCGGCGAGGTTGACCGCCGGTGCGGCGAGCAGCACGGGTCGGCCGGCGGCCATGTAGCTCAGCACCTTCGACGGCACCGAGAAGATCCCGGCATCGGGCTCCAGCAACGCGGTGACCAGTTCGGCTGCCCCGAGGACTTCGGAAAAGCGCGCATAGGGCTGGAACGACAGCAGGCGCAGATGGGGGTTCGGCCGGGCCTCCAGCTGCCGTTGCAGCCAGTTGGCACCGACCCCTTCCGAGCAGACGACCAGGGTCACGTCGTGGGTCTCGGGCGAGGCCTGCAGACGCTGGGCGAGCTGCCAGAGCAGGTCCGGGTTGTGCTTCAGGCCGAGGGTGCCGGAGTAGAGGACGATGCGCCGATCGGCCAAGCCCTGCTCGATCTGCCAGGGTGTCGGCCGCACGGTGATCGGCCGGATCTCGTCGAGGGCCGCCCAGTTCTCGATGGTGGCGCACTTGCGGGTATCCACCCCCCAGGCCGTCAGCTGGTCGAGAAAGTCGGCGCTGATGCACACGATGCTCTGCGCGCGCCGGGCGATCCGCCGTTCGATCCGGCGATAGTGGGCGGCGATCAACGCGCCGAGCACGGGCAGCTTGCGCGGCAGGATCTTGGTCAGGGCGAGGCTGTAGAAATCCTGCTGCCAGAAGACGAAGTGGACGCCGGCGTCGGCCAGCCCGCGTTGCAGGATGTCGAGCGGATCGAGCGGCATGTTGGCGGTGACGTAGACGTCCGGCCGGAATGCCTCGGCGGCGGCGAGCGCGATCCGGCCATAGGCCCGATCCTGGCGCAGGCGCTTGACGTAGTTGGTCTTGTCGAGGCGGTCGGGCAGCTGCAGGCCGACGATCTCCAGGCCCGGCGGATCGTCGGGCAGACGGGCCATCGCCCCCTTCGGCGTTTGGTCGTCATCGAGATAGTGATGGGCGACCACGTGCCCGCGGCGCGCCAACTCGCGGCTGAGCTGGACCTGGAAGGGGTGGCCAGCGAAATCGTGAACGACGATGCGCAAGGTCGGGGATCTCCAGCACAGCAGCACCGGTCGACGGCCGCAGGCTGCAGCGTCGAGACGGGGCGTCACCGTGGCGATCGGAATCGCCGCAGGTCGAAGGCGAACCGAACCATGAACGACAGGGCCGCAATGTAGCCGTCAGGTGGTCCGGTCGCAAATCTCCGATTGCATCGAAAAACGACAATTGATCGTTCAGGCGCCTCCCAGGATGCCCTGCTGTCTCGAAACGACTTTCCGCGATCGACGGCGAACTGCTAGTTGAGCGCTGCGCGATGGGAAACCCACTGCCAGAGTTGCCAGAGGAGTCATCGTTGACCACCCAAGCGATCGTATTCGGCGGGACCGGTTTCATCGGTACGCATTTGTGTGCCCATCTGCGCGCGACGGACGCAGCCGCGCGCATCGTCGCCGCGGATATCGCCGCCCCCGAGCATCCCGTGCCGGACGTCGTCCATCGCACCGTGGACGTCCGTCGACCGATTCCCCTCGACCTCGCAGAACCCGGTCGGCCGACGGTGCTCTACAATCTGGCAGCGGTACATCGCACCCCGGGGCACCCGACCCACGAATACTACGAAACCAACGTGCTGGGCGCCGTCAACATCGGCGATTTCGCGCGGGCGATCGGGGCCGAGGAAGTGGTGTTCACCAGTTCCATCGCCGTCTACGGTCCCGACGAGACGCGCAAGAGCGAGACCACACCGCCGACCCCGGAAAGCGCCTATGGTTGGTCGAAGCTGCTCGCCGAGGCGGTGCATCGTTCCTGGCGCGAGGAACAGCCGGGCCGCCGCCTGACCATCGTCCGGCCGGCGGTGATCTTCGGTGCCGGCGAGAAGGGCAATTTCACCCGGCTCGCCAGCACGCTGCACCGCGGCCTGTTCTTCTTTCCGGGACGGCGCGACACCGTGAAGGCCTGCGGCTACGTCGACGAACTGGTGCGCGCGATCGAATTCGTCCGGGCCCGCAACGAAGCCGAGGTGCTGTTCAATTTCTGTTACGGGCGTGACTACACCATCGAGGAAATCTGCGCGCATTTTCACGAGGTCGGTGGCCTGCCACGACCGCGTGGAACGGTGCCGCTGCCGTTGATGAACTTGGCTGCAATGGTGTTCGAGGTCGCCAATGCGTGCGGTCTGCGCAACGGCATCAACCGCGACCGCATCCAGAAGCTCGTCCGCTCGACCAACATCGAGCCGGGTGTGCTGAAGGAATTGGGCTACGAGTACACGACCGATCTGGCGGCAGCTCTCCGCGCCTGGGCGGCGGCGGCCCCTGCCGGCGAGTATGTCTGAAGGAGAGCGCGTTCCGGAGACGGAACCGACGGGGCTCAACGAGCGACGCCCGCCCGGTGCGCGGGGCCGCGACCCATGGTAGATGATGGATGCGCATTCTCAACGTCCTGAGCAACCTTGCGCCGAGCTATGGCGGACCGGTTCAGGTTGCCCGTGAGATGACCGCGCGCCTCGCCGCGCGCGGTCACGAGGTGAGCATCTACACGACCAATCTCGACTATCCGCGCGGCGTCCGCGACGTGCCGTTGAACCGGCCGGTCGAGGAGAACGGCGTCACCATCCGCTATTTCCCGGTGGAATGGACGCCGATGTTCGTGTCGCTGGGGCTCGGCCGCGCCCTGGCCCGCGACGTGCCGAGCTTCGACATCGTGCACGTCCACGGTGTCTATCGCTATCCGCAGGTGATCGCCGGGATGATGGCGCGACGGCATCGCGTGCCGTATCTCGTGCGCACCTATGGCAGCCTCACGCCGTTCATGTACCACAAGAACGAGCGCAAATTGCCGAAGCGGATCTACGAACACCTGTTCATGTATCGTCTGTTGAACCGGGCTGCCGCCATCCACTACACTACTCGCGAGGAAGCCGAGCAGATGGCGTTCTTGAAGCTGCGCGCGCCGCGCTTGGTGGTGTCGAACGGCGTCGAGGCGGCCCGCTACCATCGCCCGGATCTGGCCGGTGCGTTTCGCGCCAGACATGGTCTGGAGGGACGCCTGATCGTCCTCCACTATGGCCGCATCACCATGAAGAAGGGCCTCGACATTCTGGTGCCGGCGTTCGCCCGCCTGCGGCAGGCGGTGCCCGATGCGATGCTCGTCCTCGCCGGTGCCGACAACGAGGGGTTCGGGACCAAGGTGCGCGGCTGGATCGCGGCGCATGGGCTCGAAGCCAACGTCCTGTTCACCGGTCTGTTGCATGGCGACGAGGCCCTCGCGGCCCTCACCGATGCCGATATCTTCGCGCTCGCCTCCTATACCGAGAATTTCGGGATCTCGGTGGTCGAAGCCATGGCCGCCGGCCGCCCGGTGCTGATCTCCGACCAGGTCAACATTTGGCGCGAGATCGACGCCGCAGGTGCGGGGATCGTCGTGCCTTGCGACGTCGATCGCTGCGGCGAAGCCCTGCTGCGACTGGCGAACGATCCGGAACTGCGGCGGACGATGGGGGCCGCGGCGCAGCGGGCCGCCCGGCGGCAGTTCGATTGGGATCACATCATCGGCGACATGGAAGCTGCCTATGCGCGCTATGCCCGGCCGGCCTCCCCGGCCGGTGACGCGCGCCCCGCAACGATGCCACCGGTCGGCTGACCGGCGGCGCTGCACGAGGAGTTGACGGTGAAGATTGCGATGATCGGCAGCGGCTATGTCGGCCTCGTCTCCGGTGCCTGTTTTTCGGAGTTCGGCCACGAAGTCGTCTGCGTCGACAAGGACCCGCGCAAGATCGCGCTGTTGCGTGAGGGTCGGATCCCGATTTACGAGCCCGGGCTCGACCAGCTGGTGGCGAACAACGTCGCCGCCGGTCGCTTGTCCTTCACCGAGGATCTGGCGGCGGCCCTGGCCGATGCCCAGGCGGTGTTCATCGGTGTCGGGACGCCGACCCGGCGCGGTGACGGCCATGCCGACTTGACCTACGTGTTCGGAGCGGCCGAGGAAATCGCTCGGACCCTCCGGCACGAATGCGTGGTGATCACCAAATCGACGGTGCCGGTGGGTACGGGGCGGCGCCTGCAGGCGTTGTTCCGCGAGGTGCGGACCGATCTGGCGATCGACGTTGCCTCGAACCCGGAGTTCCTGCGCGAGGGCTCGGCGATCGGGGACTTCATGCGGCCGGACCGGGTGGTGTGCGGCGTCGACAGCGAACGCGCGCGGACCGTGCTGGCGCAGGCCTATCGCCCGCTCAACCTGATCGAGACGCCGATCGTCTTCACCGATCTGGAGACGGCCGAACTCACCAAATACGCCGCCAACAGCTTTCTCGCGGCGAAGATCACCTTCATCAACGAGATCGCCGATCTCTGCGAGAAGGTCGGAGCCGACGTGCAGATGGTGGCCAAGGGCATCGGGCTCGACAACCGCATCGGCCGCAAGTTCCTCCACGCCGGACCCGGCTATGGCGGCTCGTGCTTTCCCAAGGACACCCTGGCCCTCCTGCGGACCGCCGAGCAGGCCGGGGTGCCACTGCGGCTGGTGGAGGCGACCGTCAGCGTCAACGATCAACGCAAGCGCCGCATGGTGCACAAGGTGATCGAGGCTTGCGGCGGTAGCGTGCGCGGCAAGCGGTTGGCGCTGCTCGGCGTCACCTTCAAGCCGAATACCGACGACATGCGCGACAGCCCCAGCCTCGTCCTCGTGCCGGCACTGCAGGGGGAAGGCGCCGCGATCTGCGCCTTCGATCCGGCCGGCCGCGAGCAGGCCGAGCCGTTGCTGCCCAACGTGGCGTGGGCGGAAGGTCCCTACGAGGCGGCGGCCGGGGCCGACGGGCTGATCATCCTGACCGAGTGGAACCAATTTCGCGGGCTAGATCTGGAGCGGCTGCGCGAAATGATGGCGGGAAGGGCGTTCGTCGATCTGCGCAACGTCTACACGCCGCAGGACGTAGTCGACGCCGGCTTCACCTATGCCAGTATCGGTCGGCCCACGCCGCAGCCGAGCCGGGCGGCCATTTGAGCGAGCCCGTAACGCGCGAGGCTCGACTGCGGGCGACATGGCGGCGGTGGTTCGTCGTCGACGTCCTGCCGTTCTGGCAAGCCCATGGCTTCGACCCGGTCAGCAGTCTCGCCTACGAGCGACTCCATCCGGACGGCTGCCCGGATGCGAGGGCTCCCTTGCGCGTGCGGACCCAGGCCCGCCAAGTCCACGCCTTCGCTCTGGCTTGGCGACTCGGACTCGTTCGCCACGGCCGCGAACAGGCGCTCGCCACGCTCTGGGCACTCGCCGAACGTGCATGGTCCCCGGATGGCCGCCCGGGTTGGGTGCACGTCCTGCATCCGGACGGGCAGGTTGCCGACGCCCGGCGCGATCTCTACGACCATGCCTTCGTGCTGTTGATGTTGGCGAGCGTCGCCCGGATCACCGACGAGCCCTTCGTCGACGCCTGGATCGACCGTAGCTTGACCGAGATCGACGTGGTGTTCGCCGCCGCGCATGGCGGCTACGCGGAGACCGACCAAGGCGGCTTGCCGCGGCGACAGAACCCGCACATGCATCTCTTGGAGGCGCTGCTTGCCCTGTTCGAAGCCAAGGGCGAGCCCCGCTTTCTCGCTCGGGCGGCCGAACTGTTCGCCTTGTTCGAAACCCGTTTCTTCGATCAGCACGCCGGCGTGCTGCGGGAGTTCTTCGCCGCCGATTGGGGATGGCTCGACGACGGACGGAGCGACTGGCTGGAACCGGGTCATCTCGTCGAATGGGTCTGGCTGTTGGATCGCTACGAGCGGGCCAGCGGCCGGCCGACGGCGGCGTTGCGGGCACGTCTGTTGACGGCAGGCGTCGCGCTCGGCCGGCATGACGACGCCGACGGGTTTCTCGTCGACGAGGTCGACGGGCGTGGCGTCCGGCGCAGCGAAGCGCGCCGGCTGTGGACTCAAACCGAGTACCTGAAGGCGCTGGTGGTCCAGGCGCGTACCGGCGATGTCGCGCGTTGGGCCGAGGCATCGGCATTGAGCGAACGTTTGTTCCGGACCTATCTCGACGGCATCCCGGCCGGGACGTGGCGTGATCGTTTCACGGCGACCGGCGCGCCGAGCGGGGACCACATTCCGGCGAGCACGCTCTATCACCTCTTGGGCGTGCTTGAGGAACTCGACCGAAGCCCTGTTGCAGGTCACGCACCCGAAAGACCGTTTTTGCGATCACGTCCCTAAGAAAGCTTGATAACCGAATATATTCCTATTACTCTGCGCTCGAATCAGCAATCGGTCGGCGCGGGCCGTTGGCTGTGGACCAGTGCGGAGGTCGCGATGAGGAACATCCTGCCCTTGTCATCCGGGCAAGTTGGCGAAGTCGAAGATGCGCAGGCGCGATCAGCGGCAGCCGCCGCCCACGAGGCGGCCGTTGCGGCAAGCGCCTCTGCCATGGC